>NZ_JAXCIS010000238.1:0-147117 GCF_034044025.1 Pseudomonas sp. SED1 | reverse complement strand
ACCGAAGAAACGGATATGCCCCCCGTCCCAACCACCAACACCATCACCCCAATTTCACGTTCATGATAATCCGCGCGGTAAACACCAATTTCCCCTCCGCATCCAGCATCTCCACCGGCACTACCTTGTCACCCGCCGTTTGCCAGTCAATCCCCTCACCACTGGCCGTTGCCGTCACGCTGCTTTTAGCCTTGGCCAAGTACTCCACCGTCATCCCCTTGGGAATCCACCGCGCACCCGGCGGCACGGATACGTCGGTCATCGTCCCCGCCGCCAGTTCCGCAGCGTTGCACATGGCAATCGCATGCACTGTTCCCAGGTGATTAGTGATTGCCTTGCTGAACGGCACCTCCACCGAGGCAAACCCCGGACGCAACTGGGTCATCAACGGATTGATCGTGCTGAAGTAGGGCGCCATCTGGCACGCCAGTTTGCTGAACGCTTCGGGACCGACACTATTGAACATGCTAAGAGCCTGACTCATGGTGCTGCCTCATTCTGGTAAGGTTACGGAATATTGTTCTGATACAGAATAATGTTCTGTAACGGAACAGTATTCTGCCCATGGGAAATCTGTCAAGCTGCCCAGGCTTATCCTTTCTTCAACGATTGAGTTCGTGTTCAGCATGCAAACCCCGGATCTGCTCCAGCGTTGCTTCCCTGGCCGAAGGGCCGAATTGAAGCGCGATATCTTCAAGTCAGCCCTCGACCTGTTCAACGAACAGGGCCTTGAAGCCACCACCATCGAGATGATCCGCGCACGCTGCGACACCAGCGTCGGCGCGATCTATCACCACTTCGGCAACAAGGAAGGCTTGGTCGCCGCGCTGTTTTTTACCGCGCTGGAAGATCAAGCCGAATTGCGTGGGCGCTATCTTGAATCGGCCGAAACGGCAAAGGAGGGCGTGTATGCGCTGGTCCACAGCTATGTCGATTGGGTGGACAGCGAACCGCAATGGGCGCGTTTCCAGTACCACGCGCATTTCGCCGTGACCAAGGGGCCATTCGCCGCCGAGCTGGAAAGCCGCAACCAGGCGCGCAATGCAGTGCTGAAGGAGTGGATGGTGCTACCTGGGCGTGCTGATCAACTCAACCAGGTACCGGCCGAGCTGTTGCCGGCATTGATCATCGGCCAGGCCGATACCTACTGCCGCGCCTGGCTGGCCGGGCGGGCGACCAGCAGCCCGCGACTCTATCGCGAGACCCTGGCCGAGGCCGCGTGGCGTTCGGTGGGCGGCGCTTAGGGCGCCGAAGGCATTACGCGCACGGCGCTGGTGTCATCGCTACCTTGTAGCGCTCGTCAAAATCATCCGCCAACTGCGCCAGCGTCACCTCTCCCAAACGCTGCAGCAGCAACGCCTGGGCGTCATCAAACGCCTGGTTCAGCGCCGCGTTGACGGCCTGTTCTACCAGGCATTGCGGGTGATCAGTGGATAAGCCGACGGCAAAGATCGACGACGTGCCGAGGGCGTTGTGGATGTCCAGCAACGTGATCTCACTCAAGGGTTTGCCCAGGCTCCAGCCGCCCTGATGGCCTTTTTCAGAACGCACATAACCCTTCTCCTTGAGCAGGCCGAGGGTGCGGCGCACCACCACCGCGTTGGTGCCGAGCATCTGCGCGATGGTCTCCGAGGTGGCGCGTTCCTCGTGGCGGCCCATGTGGATCAGCACGTGGAGCATGCGCGAAAGTCGGGTGTCGTTTCTCATCTGCAAGCCTCTGGATTTCCTGCCCGAAAGTATCGTTCGTAACGATTAGAGTTGCGAGACTCTTGACGAGGTATTTTTACGTAACTTATGGTGTGTCGTGAGTGCCCGGCAATCGATGCAAGGGCCACCAGAGAGGTCATCTTCATGGTTTACGACGTGATTATCGTGGGCGGCAGCTACGCCGGAATGTCTGCCGGCCTGCAACTCGTGCGGGCTCGGCGCAAGGTGCTGGTGATTGACGCCGGGCAGCGGCGCAATCGGTTTGCGGCCACCTCCCATGGTTTCCTCGGCCAGGATGGTCAGCCGCCGGAGCTGATCGCCGCCGAAGGGCGAGGGCAGTTGATGGAGTATCCGACGGTAACCTGGGTGCAGGACACGGCCCTTGAAGCGATTCAAAACCAGGGCGGTTTCGTGGTGCAAACCCGCTGCAACGGGGGTTTCAACGCTAAGCGCCTGATTCTCGCCACCGGCGTGGTGGATGAGTTGCCCGAGGTCGAGGGGCTGAAAGAGCGCTGGGGCAAGCAGGTGTTCCATTGCCCGTATTGCCACGGCTATGATTTGAATCAAGGCCGCATCGGCGTGCTGGCGACGTCACCGCTGGCGATGCATCACGCCATGATGCTGCCGGACTGGGGCACCACCACGCTGTTTACCAACGGCGTGTTTGTGCCGGATGCCGAACAGCAGGCGCAACTGGATCGGCGCGGGGTTAGCGTCGAAAGCCAGGCGGTGCGGCGGATTGTCGGTGAGCGGGCGGATGTGGAGTTGGCAGACGGCCGGGTGATCGCCCTGGACGGTATGTTCACCATGTCCCGAACGCGCATGGCCAGCCCGCTGGCCGAGCAGTTGGGGTGTGAGTTTGTCGAAGGACCGACCGGACCTTATCTGCTGACCAACGAGACCCGCCAGACCACAGTGCCTGGCGTGTTTGCCTGTGGCGACGCCAACCTGGCCGGCGGCTCGGTAGCGCTGGCAGTAGGTGAGGGCGTGCGCGCCGGGGTGGGCGCGCACTTTTCGATGATCTTCAGCTGAGGTCAGCGCACCAGGCACGGCCGCTTGTTATCGAACGTCCAGCCCGGAATCATGAACTGCATCGCCACGCTGTCATTACGCGCACCCAAACCCATGCCTTTGTACAGTTCGTGGGCGTGGGCCACGGCGTCCATGTCGATGTCCACGCCCAGGCCCGGTTTGGCCGGGACCTTGATATGCCCGTCGACGATCTTCAATGGAGCCTTGGTCAACCGCTGGCCGTCCTGCCAGATCCAGTGGGTGTCGATGGCGGTAATTTCCCCCGGCGCGGCGGCGGCCACCTGGGTGAACATCGCCAGGGAAATATCGAAGTGGTTGTTGGAATGCGAGCCCCAGGTCAGGCCCCATTCGTGGCACATCTGCGCCACGCGCACGGAGCCTTGCATGGTCCAGAAGTGTGGATCGGCCAGTGGGATGTCCACGGACTGCAACTGGATCGCGTGCCCCATTTCCCGCCAGTCGGTGGCGATCATGTTGGTGGCGGTCGGCAGCCCGGTGGCACGGCGGAATTCGGCCATGACTTCGCGCCCGGAGTAACCGTTTTCCGCACCACAAGGGTCTTCGGCGTAGGCCAGCACATGATGCTGGTCGCGGCACAGCGCAATGGCCTCTTTCAGCGACCAGGCGCCGTTGGGGTCCAGGGTGATGCGCGCATCGGGGAAGCGTTCGGCCAGCGCTGTGACCGCTTCGATTTCTTCGGCGCCGCGCAGTACGCCGCCCTTGAGTTTGAAGTCATTGAAACCGTATTGCGCCTTGGCCGCCTCAGCCAGGCGCACGATGGCTTCGGGGGTCATGGCCTGTTCGTGCCGCAGGCGGAACCAGTCCTCGGCATTGTCTTCACTGCGATAGGCCAGGTCGGTTTGCTGGCGATCACCGATGTAGAACAGGTAGCCGAGCATCTTCACCGCATCGCGCTGCTGGCCTTCGCCCAAGAGTGCAGCGACCGGGACTTCGAGGAATTGGCCGAGCAAATCCAGGAGCGCGGCTTCCATCGCCGTGACGGCATGGATGGTGACGCGGAGGTCAAACGTCTGCAAACCCCGGCCCGCCGAATCCCGCGCGGCGAAGGTCTGGCGCATGGCATTGAGGATGCTCTGGTACTGGCCGATGGGCTTGCCGATCACCAGGCTGCGGGCGTCTTCGAGGGTTTCGCGGATGCGTTCTCCACCCGGTACTTCACCGACGCCGGTACGGCCGGCGCTGTCGGTAAGGATCACGATATTGCGCGTGAAAAACGGCCCGTGGGCGCCGCTGAGGTTGAGCAGCATGCTGTCGTGGCCGGCCACCGGGATGACTTGCAAGCCGGTAACGACCGGGGCGCCGTTGGCGTGGTGCTGGTGTTCTGTGTTCATCGTGTAGTCCTTATTTGCTCAAGACGGGGGCGGGTTGCAGCACGCTGCTGGTGGTCGGTGCAGGCAGTGTCCTGGCAAAAAACACCAGGATCGCCGCAAGGATCGAAGTGCCCGCCAGGCCATACAAACCGCCCTGGATCGAACCGGTGGTCTGTTCCAGGAAACCAAAGGTGGTGGGTGCGACAAACCCGCCGAGGTTGCCGATGGAGTTGATCAACGCAATCACTGCCGCCGCTATCCGTGCATCCAGGTAACCCTGGGGAATCGGCCAGAACAGCGAGGACGCCGACTTGAAGCCGATCGCCGCAAAACAGATCGCGATAAAGGCAAAGATCGGCCCGCCGGTGGTGGACAAGAACATCCCGACGGCAGCGATCAACAGTGCCGCCGCGACCCACGCTTGCTGGAACTTGAACTTGCCCGCCAAGGCAGCGAAGGCATACATCGCGATGATGGAAATCAACCACGGGATCGAGTTGTAGAAGCCCACCTGAATGTCGCTCAGGTCGCCCATCTTTTTGATGATGCTCGGCAGCCAGAAAGTGGCGGCGTAGATGGTGAGCTGGATGCAGAAGTACAGGGCACAGAACAGCATGATCTGGCGGTCCTTGAGCAGCTTGCCCAGGGTCGGCTTGACCGTGGTGGCGGCGTCACGCTCACGTTGTTCGCGGTCGATCTCGCCCACCAGCGCATCCTTTTCTTCAAGGCTGAGCCATTTGGCGTCGTGGGGTTTGGAGTCGAGCCAGAACCACACGAAAAAGCACAGCAGCACCGAGGCCATGCCTTCGATGATGTACATCCACTGCCAGCCGTGCAGGCCAAACCCGGTGATTTGCAACAGCACGCCGG
This sequence comes from Pseudomonas sp. SED1, assembly GCF_034044025.1. NCBI lineage: Bacteria > Pseudomonadati > Pseudomonadota > Gammaproteobacteria > Pseudomonadales > Pseudomonadaceae > Pseudomonas > Pseudomonas sp. SED1. Next base: position 142,177 of record NZ_JAXCIS010000238.1, on the reverse strand, counting down.
ACAAGGGGCCGGAGATCAGCGAGGCGAGGGCCGAGCCGCTGAGGAAAATCGCAATCGCCTTGCCGCGTTCGACACCGGGCAACCAGCGGGTGAAATAGTAGATCACCCCGGGGAAGAAGCCGGCTTCGGCCACGCCCAGCAGGAAGCGCAGGATGTAGAAGTGGGTTTCGTTCTGGATGAAGGCCATCAACGTCGCGGTGATGCCCCAGGTGAACATGATGCGGGTCAGCCAGATGCGCGCGCCGACTTTTTGCAGGAGCATGTTGGACGGCACTTCGAACAGCGCGTAGCCGATGAAAAACAACCCGGCGCCGAAGCCGTAGGCGGCCGCACCGATGCCCAGGTCGTGCTCCATATGGGTACGCACAAAACCGATGTTGACGCGGTCGATGTAGTTGACGATGAACATGATCACGAAGAGCGGGAGCACGTGGCTCTTCACTTTCTTGATCGCGCGGGCCAGGACCGGGTCGGTGGCAGGCGCAGCTGTCGCAGGGCTGGAAGAGGTCACGAGGTAAAACTCCCACTGATTATTGTTGTGCGGGGAACTGCTTGGGTTACCAGAGATGTCTGACAGCTTGATAGACATCATACAACTGTGATTTCAGAGATGGCAACACTTTGTAGAAGCGAGCTTGCTCGCGAAAATCCTCAACGATTACGCGGTAATGTTGAAGGTTTGCGGTGTGGATGGCTTTTTCGCGAGCAAGCTCGCTCCTACAGGTATTTGTTTGTTGTCATACAAGTTAGGGCTTATAAGAATGCTAGTATTGCCAGGCGCCCCTGAACGGAATTCCTGATGCAAAACCCCACCTCGGCACTTAATCGCAAGCGCTCCCCGGGCCTTGCCCACGACATCGTCACCGCGTTGACCCAGCAGATTCTCCTGGGCCAGATGGCGCCGGGTGAGAAGCTGCCGTCCGAGTCCGCTATCGTGGGTGAGTACGGTGTCAGCCGCACGGTGGTACGCGAAGCACTCTCCAAATTGCAGGCCGCCGGGCTGGTGGAAACCCGCCACGGTGTCGGCACCTTTGTGCTGGAGCGCGACGAACGCCAAGGCCTGCACCTGACCCACGACACCGCGGCCAGCGTGCGCGGCATTCTTGAGCTGCGCATGGGCCTGGAAACCCAGGCAGCGGCGTTGGCAGCCCTTCGCCGTACCGACGAACAACTGCAGCAGATGCGCCAGGCACTGGATGATTACCAGGACTCACTGGCCAATAACGACAGCGCCGTTGAACCCGACGTGCGCTTCCATCGCCTGATCGCCCAGGCCACCGGCAACACCTATTTCACCGACGTGATTTATCACCTGGGCAACTCGGTAATTCCGCGCACCCGAATCAACGCCGAAGAGCGCGGCGACGCGGACCTGATGGAGTTGGGGCGCCTGGCGAACCTTGAGCACGAGGCGATCCTGAAAGCCATTCGCCGCCAGGACCCGGATGCCGCCAGAGCCGCCATGCTGCTGCACTTGAGCAACAGCATGGAGCGGATGACAGGGGAGTAGGCTCGCCAGGGGCATTTTCTTCAATACCGCGATCCGTCTTCCCCTTAAGGTTCAGCTCATACCTGCATAACAACAAGGAACTGCAATGAGCTTGATCATTTCCATGGCCGCCTTCGCCCTGGCCACTTCCATCACGCCGGGACCGGTGAATGTCGTGGCCATCAGCTCCGGGGCGCGCTTTGGGTTTGCCGCCAGCCAAAAACACGTGGCCGGGGCGGCGCTGGGATTCACCTTGCTGTTGGTATTGATTGGCCTGGGGCTGCACGAGGTGCTGGTGCGCTGGCCGCTGCTGACCCAGTTGATTCAATGGGGCGGGGTGGCTTTCCTGTTGTACATGGCCTGGAAGCTGGCGGTGGACGATGGGCGACTGGACGCTGAAGGCACGGCCACGGCGCCCTCGATGCTCTACGGCGCGATCATGCAGTGGCTCAACCCCAAGGCCTGGTTGGCGTGCGTGGCAGGCATGGGGCTGTTTGTCGCCGATGGCGATGCACAGCAAGTCTGGCTGTTTGCGGCGATCTACCTGGTGATTTGCTACCTGTCGGTGGCGTGCTGGGCCTACGCCGGGACCTTCCTGCGACGCTACCTGAGTAACCCCCAGGGCATGCGCCTGTTCAATCGCTCGATGGCGGCGTTGCTGGTGGCCAGCGTGGGGTATTTGCTGCTGGCGTAAGTCAGCCGCGGTATTGCCCGGGCGTGGCCGCCAGATGTTGTTTGAAGGTGCGTTGGAAATGCGCCTGATCGGCGAAACCGGCGGCCAGTGCCACGTCGGCAATCAGCTCGCCATTGCGCAGTTGTGCGCGCGCAAACTGGATGCGGCGGTTGACCAGGAACGCATGGGGCGTCATGCCGTAATACTGCTTGAATGCGCGGATCAGGTACGACGGCGACAGCTCGGCGACTTGGCAGATAGCCTCCAGTTTCAGGGCCTCGGTGCAGTGCTCACGAATGTACTCGGCCGCCCGTTCCAGCTTTTGATTCACCTCACGCAACGGTGTCGTCGAGGGGTTGAGCCGTTGCTGGACCTCGGTAAAGAAACTCACCGCGGCGCTCTGCTTGTGCAGGTGTTCCGCTTGCTCGTCCACCAATACCTCATACAGCTCGATCAAACCGCTATACAGCACGACGTCGCGAGTATGAGTGGCAGTGAACGGGCGAAAACCCAGCTCGGTACTGAAGCCCAACTGGTGCTGCAGGTCCGTCAGCCAGGCCGTGTCGATGTACAGCATGTGATACGACCAGGGCTGGTCGTAGAGAGGATTGCAGGCGTGGACATCGCCAGGGTTCATCAGCACTACGGTGCCGGCGCTGATCTGGAAGGTGGACACACCATGGAGGTACAGGCTCTTGCCGGCGGTGATTGCGCCGATGGAAAAATGCTCATGGGAATGCCGGGTATAGCAGACTTTGCGCCCGTCAGAGATGGTCCGCGCCTCGATAAAGGACAGGGTTTCGTCGCGCCAGAAGCGCGGTGCCCGTGACAGTTGATCAGTGGCGTTCAGCGACATGTCTGCAGCTCCATCTCGAACAAGATCGAGCGCAGATCATTACACAGGCATCGACTGAGCCGCCACGATCGCAGGTCAGAAATCCCAGCGGGTCGCCAATTGCAGGCTGCGCGGCTCGCCGTAGAAACCGGTGCCGAAGTTGCCCAGGCCGGTGTAGTACTTTTTATCGAACAGATTCTTCACGTTCAACGTGGTGCTCAAGTGCTCGTTGAACCGGTAGCGCGCCATCACGTCCACCAGGAAGTAGCTGTCCTGGGTGATGCGTGAGTTGTGGCCGAAATTCATCGAGTCGTTGGGGTCCGGCTGGAACACATTGCCGAAGAACTCGCTCTGCCAGTTCACGCCGCCGCCCACCGTCAGGTTCTCCAGGGCACCGGGCAGGCGATAGGTGTTGAACAACCGCACCACTTGCTGCGGCGTGGTGGTTTGCAGTACGGAGCCGTAGACGTAATCGCCATTGGCATCGCGGGAGTGCTGGTAGGTGTAGCCCGCCGAAACGTTCCAGCCATCCAGCACTTCACCGGCCAGTTCGACTTCAAAGCCCTTGGTGGTGGCACCGGCAATCGGGCGGTACACCGAGTCGGTCTCAAACCCGGAAACGTACTGCGCAGCGTTGTCCTGTTCGATGCGGAATACGGCGAAGCTGGCGTTCAGGCGGCCGTCGAAAAACGCTGCCTTGAGCCCGGCTTCGTAGGTGTCGCCTTCAATCGGATCGAGCAACTTGCGGTCGGCGTCCTTGCTGTTCTGCGGCTTGTAGATCTTGGTGTAGCTGGTGTAGACCGACCAGACGTCATTGAGGTCGTAGACGATCCCGGCATAGGGCGTGACCACGCCCGACTGGCGATAGGTCATGCGGTTGTCGGCCTTGGTCGGGTCATAGAAGTCGGTGTTGTCGGTGCCGCTGAAGTTACTGACGCGGGTGCCCAGGATCACCGACAGGTCATCGGTGGGTTTCAAGCGCGTGGCGAGGTACGCGCCGGTCTGGCGTTGCACGATGTCGTTCTGGCCGCTGCGGGGGATATCGGGTTTCGGGTATTCGCCACGCCAGTCATAAATGCTGCCGCCCACGGGCGGGTAGACCGAACCGTACACCGGCACGTCCTGTTTGGAGCGGGTGGCCATGAAGCCCATGATCAATTCATGCTCGCGCCCGAACAGGCTGAAGGGGCCATTGAGGTTGATGTCCAGGGTGTTTTGCACCTGGTCACCCTTGTACTTACCCATGAACATGTACATCCCATCGCCCGTGACCGGGTCCGGGTTGCCGCCGCTGGCGGAGGCGAGCAGGGTGTCGTGCTGGCTGCGCTTGCGATCGAGGCTGACTTTCAGCGACCAGTCGTTCGCCAGCTTTTGTTGCACCGAGGCAAACAGGGTCTGGTTCTGGAAGTCGCGGCGGCTCCAGTCGGCGGCCGGGTTGAAGGAACGCGAGAAGTCGGTGCGTGCACCGTTGCTGAAGTACATCGGGAAACCGGTCCAGCTGGCGCCACGGGAGCGGGTGTCTTGTTGGTCGATGCCAAAGGTCAGCAGGGTGTCCGGCGTCAGGTCCGCTTCGAGAATGCCGTAGGCGATGTCCTTGGTGTTCTGGTAGTGGTCCAGGTACGACTGGCGATCCTGGTACACGCCGACAAAACGCCCGCGCACATTACCGGAGTCGGTCAGCGGCCCGGAAATATCGCCTTCGGTGCGGTAGTTGTCCCACGAGCCGAAGGTCTGCGTGACGGAGGCCTTGAAGTCCCGGGTGGGCTTTTTGCGAATCAGGTTGACCGTGGCCGAGGGGTCGCCCGAACCGGACATCAGGCCCGCCGAACCCTTGATGATTTCCAGTCGGTCATACACCGCCATGTCGGTGCTGGTGGTGCCGTAGTCATACACGCCGTCGTAGGTGGAGTTGACGCCGTCGTACTGGAAATTGGTGATCGGCAGGCCGCGGCTGGAAAACTCCCAGCGTTCGCTGTCGTAGTTCTGCACGCTCACGCCCGGTGCGCGGCGCAGGGTGTCGGCGATGCTGGTGGAGCCCTGGTCGTCCATTTGCTGGCGGGTGATCACCGTTACCGACTGCGGCGTCTCACGCATCGACAGCGCCAGGCCGATGGCCGAGGCCATGGCGCCGGTGGTGTAGGAATGGGTGTCTTCGGTGGTGGCGCCGAGGCCTTCGCCGGAGATGGTGGTGGCGCCCAGTTCCAGGGCGCCGGTGTTGGCCGGAATCAACTCCAGCACGTAGCCGTTGTTGCCCTGGGGCTGGGCCTGCAAGCCGCTGCCCTGTAACAGGCGCTGCAAACCGCTGGCCGGGGTGTAGCTGCCTTTCAGGCCCGGGCTGGTCTTGCCGGAGGCCAGGCCGTTGTGGCCGGCGATAAAGATCCCGGACTGCTCGGCGAAGCTGTTCAACACATTGACCAGCGAGCCGGCGGCGATGCTGTAGTTGCGGGCCGTTTCCTGGGTCGACGGCGACTCGGCGGCTTGCGCGTCGAGCGTGCCCAGGCACAGCAAGGTAGCGGTAACGGCCAGCGCCAGCGGGCGCAAAGTGAAGAGAGCGGGTTGCGACATGAACATTCCCTTTGGATCAAATCGATCGGCGAATTAAAAGCATCTGAAGGGTTAACCGAACGAGTTTTGAAAAAGGGAACTGACGGCTGAAAGTTTTTATGCGCCTGGGTGTTTGGGCCTGACCGTGACCCACCACGGCATGAGTGTGTCGACCTGAATCGGCAGCGCGGCCTGTAGCAGGCGCAGTGCGTGGTCGCTGTCTTTGAGGGGGAACGAGCCCATCACCGGCAATTGCGCCACGGCCGGATCACAGCCCAGGTGGCCGGGTCGATAGCGGTTGAGCTCGGCGACCAGTTGGCCAAGCGGCAGGTTGTCAGCCAGCAACACGCCACGGCTCCAGGCCTCACGGGTGGCGGATGCGGGTGAATCAAGGTTGAACCCGTTGCGGGTGAAGGCCACTTGTTGCCCGGCCTCGATGATTCGTTGTTGCTGGCTGGCGGCGGTGCGCACTTCGACCCGGCCTTCAAACACATTGAGCAAGGTGCTGTCGCCGTCCTGCAACACGCTGAAGCGGGTCCCGAGTGCCCGCAGGCGACCCTGTTGAGTCTCCACCAGCAACGGGCGGTTCGGGTCCTTGGCGGTCTCGACCAGCACTTCGCCGAAGCGCAGGTGCAGCAAGCGCTGGACCCGGTCAAAACGTACATCCAGAGCGCTCAAGGCGTTCAGCCACAGGCGGCTGCCATCGTCCAGCAGCGCTTCGCGGGTTTCACCGCTGGCGGTTGCGTAATCCGCACTCCAGCCTCCCACCAGCCGGGGCAAGGCAGTGTTGCGCCAAGTGCCCCAGGCCAGCGTTGAACCGGCGCACAGCACCAGCAGGGTCTTGAGGGTCTGGCGCCGGGAGGTGCGCAGGGCGCGGCTGGCGCCCTGGGGTTGCTCGGCCAGAGGCGCAAAGCGTTGGCTGACCCGCTCTACATAACCCCAGGCAGCCTGGTGTTCGGGACTTTGTCCAAGCCATGCCTGCCAGTGCTGGGCTGCCTCTGGCTGATCCTGCAGGCGCACGTACCATTGGGCAGCCTGTTCCAGGCTGGCATGGCTGAGTTTTCCAGGGTTGGTCACTCCACGAGCATCCCGTCCAGTTCCGCTTCGAGCACTGCGCAATGCAACAGCGCCTGGGCCAGGTATTTTTTCACCATCCGTTCGCCCACCCCGAGCTGTTCGCCGATCTGCTTGTAGGGCATGCCGTGCAACTGCGCCAGCAGGAACGCTTCGCGCACCTTGTGGGGCAGGCGGGCGAGCATGGCGTCCACTTCGTAGAGGGTTTCGACGATGATCGCCCGCTGCTCCGGCGACGGTTGCAGCGCTTGCGGCCGATCCGCGATGCTTTGCAGCCAGGCTTGCTCCAGTTGGCGACGGCGCCAGTGGTCGATGCACAGACCCCGGGCGATGGTCGCCAGATAGGAGCGCTCCTGCGTCTCATCGGCTTCGGCCGGCGGGCGCTTGAGTACCCGGATGAAGGTGTCGTGGGCCAGGTCCGCCGCGTCCCAGCGATTGCTCAGGCGCCTGCGCAGCAGCCCCAGCAGCCAGGCGTGGTGATTGCCGTAGAGGTCGCTGAACGAGGTGGGCGAGGTTGACACAGTATCCATGTGGCGTGGAAGCCTTGGCGTAAATAAGAATTGGTCGCGATTAAACCAAAGGGCCGGGCACTGCGCAAATGATATTGGTTTGCTTTTGCAGCAATGTCAGCGCCCACGCTTCTCGGCAATCCACGCGGTGGCCAAGTCGATAAAGGCCCGCAGTTTCGGCTGGCTCTGGGTTCGGGCGGGGAAATACAGGTACAGCCCGCTGCTTGGCGGGACGAAAGATTGGAGCACTTGTTCCAGTGCGCCTGAAGCCAGGTCCTCCATCACTTCAAAATCACTCACGTACGCCAGGCCCTGGCCTGCTCTCGCGGCGGCGATCATCAGGTTACGGTCATTGACGATCAGTGCGCCTTGAACACCGACCGTGAATTCCCGGCCCGCCCGCTCGAATTCCCAGCGGTGTGCCACGCCCGAGGTCAGGAAGCGATAGCCGATGGTTTGATGGGCGGTGAGTGCTTCCGGGGTTTGCGGCTTGCCGGCCTTGGCGAAGTAGCCGGGGGAGCCCACCACCGACCACTTCAAGTCCGGTGTCAGGCGTACGGCGACCATATCCTTGTCGATGGATTCCCCCAGGCGAATACCGGCGTCGAAGCCCTGGGTCACCAGGTCCACGGCGGCATCGTCGAGGGAAATGTCGAGCACCACATCCGGAAACGCCTCGCGAAAGAGTGGGATCAACGGCTCGATCAGCAGCTTGCCGGACAACCTCGGCACCGTCAGGCGCAAGGTACCCATCGGCCGGTCGCGGTAGCCAATGAGGGCCGCCAGCGCGTCGTCGATCTCCCCGGCGGCGGGGCGCAGGCGGCTGTAAAGCGTCATCCCGGCCTCGGTCAGCGCCACTCGCCGCGTGGTGCGTTGGAACAGCACTACACCCGTGCGCTTCTCCAGGGTTTTTACCGCATAGCTGACGGCCGTCGGCGTTACGCCGAGACGTGCAGCGGCTTGGGTGAAGTTCTTCAGCTCGGCCACGGCCAGGAACTCGGTCAAGCCATTGAAGGGATCAAGGTTCATCGGCGCGCCATTATGAAAGAGAGTTTCATAGTGCTTGTAGCACGAGACGATTTTTCCGGCTAATGCCACGGCGTACCTTTACTTCACTTTCACTCCATCAGGTACGGATCATGACAACGGCACATTCCTTCAAGCGTGTTTGGCTGGTAACCGGGGCTTCCCGAGGCATCGGCGCGAAAATCGTCGCGGCAGCGCTGGCCCACGGCGATGCGGTGGTGGCGACAGCCCGAAATGCCCAGGCAGTCATCGAGCGTTTCGGCGCGCAGCCTGGCCTGCTGGCCGTACAGTTGGATGTGACCGACGAAACCCAGGCAGCCGACGTTGCCCGCGCCGCCGTCGAGCACTTCGGGCGCATCGATGTGTTGGTCAACAATGCCGGTTTTGGCTTGCTGGGTGCGGTGGAGGAGGCGTCTGCCGATGAGGTTCGCCGCTTGTACGAAACCAATGTCTTCGGCCTGCTCAATGTCACACGGGGTGTATTGCCGTTCATGCGCCAGGCGCGCAGTGGGCATGTGATCAATATTTCGTCGGTAGGCGGCTTCCGTTCGGGGGCGGGATTCGGCACGTATTGCTCGACCAAGTTTGCCGTTGAAGGTTTAAGCGAAGCGCTGCACGCAGAACTCGCCCCCTTGGGCGTCAAGGTGACGGTGGTTGAGCCGGGTTATTTCCGTACTGACTTCCTGGACGGCAACTCCCTGGTGGAGTCGCCGTTGATCATCGACGACTACGCCGCCACGTCCGGCGAGGTGCGTAAGCTGGCCAAGGTCTACAACCAGCAGCAACCGGGTAATCCAGAACTACTGGCAGTGGCCATGATCAAATTGGTGGAAGCGCCGCATCCACCGATGCGCCTGGCCTTGGGCACCGACACGTTGCAGGCGATCGAGGACAAACTGGCTTACGTCAAGGAGGAGACCGCCGCCTGGCGTGAGCTGTCGGCCTCAACCGATTTCTGACACCCAGCTGCTACGGTGGTTCTACTACTAGGGGCCGGGCACCAAAAACGCCGCCTCCAGCAGTTGCCGGGTGTAGGCATGCTGGGGGTTGGCGAAGATCGCAGATGCCTCCCCTTGTTCAACCGCCTGCCCGTGCTTGACCACCATCAACTGGTGACTCAAGGCCTTGACCACCGCCAGGTCGTGGCTGATGAACAGGTAGGTCAGGTTGTACTTGGCCTGCAGGTTGCGCAGCAGTTCCACCACTTGCCGTTGCACGGTGCGGTCGAGGGCCGAGGTCGGTTCATCCAGCAAAATCAGCCGGGGCTTGAGCACCAGCGCGCGGGCGATTGCGATGCGCTGGCGTTGCCCACCAGAGAATTCGTGGGGGTAGCGATTACGGGTTTCCGGGTCCAGGCCCACTTCCTTGAGCGCGGCAATAATCGCTGCTTCCTGCTCGGCCGCGGTGCCCATTTTGTGGATACGCAGGCCTTCGCCGACGATCTCGCTCACGCACATGCGCGGGCTCAGGCTGCCGAACGGGTCCTGGAACACCACCTGCATTTCCCGGCGCAGCGGTCGCACCTGTTGCTGGCTCAGCTTATCCATCTGATGGCCTTCGAAGCGGATGCCGCCCTTGCTCGCAATCAGCCGCAAAATTGCCAGGCCCAGGGTGGATTTGCCCGAGCCGCTTTCACCAACGATGCCCAACGTCTGGCCCTGTGGCAGGCTGAAGTTGATGCCGTCTACCGCCTTGACGTAATCGATGGTGTTGCGCAGGAAGCCTTTCTTGATCGGGAACCAGACTTTCAGGTCGTCGACTTCCAGCAGCGGAGGGCCAATTTCATTGGTGGCAGGGCCGCCGCTGGGTTCAGCTGCCAGCAGCTCCTGGGTGTACGGATGCTGCGGCGACTGGAACAGGGTTTCGCACTCGGCCTGCTCGACGATGCAGCCTTTTTGCATCACGCATACCCGGTGGGCGATGCGCCTGACCAGGTTCAAGTCATGGCTGATCAAGAGCAAGGCCATGCCCAGGCGCGCCTGCAATTCCTTGAGCAGCTCCAGGATCTTCAACTGCACGGTGACGTCGAGTGCCGTGGTCGGTTCGTCGGCAATCAGCAGCTCAGGCTCGTTGGCCAGGGCCATGGCGATCATCACCCGCTGGCGCTGGCCACCGGACAGCTCGTGGGGCAGGGCCTTGAGACGCTTGTGGGGCTCGGGGATGCCTACCAGCTCCAGCAACTCCAGGGTGCGTTTGGTGGCGATCTTGCCGGTCAATCCCTTGTGCAGGCCGAGCACTTCGTTGATCTGCTTCTCGATCGAGTGCAGCGGGTTCAGCGAGGTCATCGGCTCCTGGAAGATCATCGCAATCCGGTTGCCGCGAATATGCCGGATGGTCTTTTCTTTCAGGGTCAGCAAGTCGTGGTTGGCGTACTGAATCGTCCCCGAAGGATGGCGCGCCAGCGGGTAGGGCAGCAGGCGCAGGATCGAATGCGCCGTGACCGACTTGCCGGAACCGCTTTCGCCCACCAGGGCCAGGGTTTCGCCGCGCTTGATATCGAAGCTGACGTTGTTCACCACACGCTGGTGGCTGTTGCCTACGACGAACTCGACGGAGAGGTCGCGGACTTCGATCAGATTGTCCTGATTCATCTCATTTCCTCGGGTCGAAGGCATCGCGAGCGGACTCACCGATAAACACCAGCAGACTCAACATGATCGCCAGCACGGCAAACGCACTCATGCCCAGCCACGGCGCCTGCAGGTTGGATTTGCCCTGGGCCACCAGCTCACCCAGGGACGGCGAGCCGGCCGGCAGGCCAAAGCCCAGGAAGTCCAGGGCGGTGAGGGTGCCGATGGCGCCGGTCAGGATGAACGGCATGAAGGTCATGGTGGAGACCATGGCGTTGGGCAGGATATGGCGGAACATGATCGCGCCGTTCTGCATCCCCAGCGCCCGCGCCGCCCGCACGTATTCCAGGTTACGCCCGCGCAGGAATTCGGCGCGCACCACGTCCACCAGGCTCATCCAGGAAAACAGCAGCATGATCCCCAGCAGCCACCAGAAATTGGGCTGCACGAAACTGGCGAGGATGATCAGCAAATACAGCACCGGCAAGCCAGACCAGATCTCCAGGAAGCGCTGCCCGGCCAGGTCGACCCAGCCACCGTAGAAACCCTGTAAGGCCCCGGCGATCACGCCGATGATCGAACTGAGTACGGTCAGCGTCAGGGCAAACAGCACGGAAATCCTGAACCCGTAGATTACCCGCGCCAGCACATCGCGGCCCTGGTCATCGGTGCCCAACAGGTTGTCCCGTGATGGCGGGGCCGGGGCCGGAACTTTCAGGTCGTAGTTGATGCTCTGGTAGCTGTACGGAATCGGCGCCCACAAGGTCCAGGCATCCTTGGCCTTGAGCAGCTCCCGGATATACGGGCTCTTGTAGTTGGCTTCCAGCGGGAATTCGCCGCCGAAGGTGGTCTCGGGGTAGCGCTTGAGCGCCGGGAAATACCAGTCGCCGTCGTAATGCACCGCCAGTGGCTTGTCGTTGGCGATCAACTCGGCGCCCAGGCTCAGGCCGAACAGGATCAGGAACAGCCACAGCGACCACCAGCCACGCTTGTTGGCCTTGAAGCGCTCGAACCGGCGACGATTGAGGGGGGATAGATTCATCTCAATGCTCCCGGCTGGCGAAGTCGATGCGCGGATCGACCAGGGTGTAGGTGAGGTCACCGATCAGTTTCACCACCAGCCCCAGCAGGGTGAAGATAAACAGCGTGCCGAATACCACCGGGTAGTCGCGGTTGATCGCCGCTTCAAAGCTCATCAGGCCCAGGCCGTCGAGGGAGAAGATCACCTCCACCAGCAACGAGCCGGTAAAGAAGATGCCGATAAAGGCCGACGGGAAGCCGGCAATCACCAGCAGCATCGCGTTGCGAAACACATGGCCGTAGAGCACGCGGTGATTGGTCAGGCCCTTGGCTTTGGCGGTGACCACGTACTGCTTGTTGATCTCGTCGAGGAAGCTGTTTTTGGTGAGCAGGGTCATGGTCGCGAAGTTGCCGATCACCAACGCGGTCACGGGCAGGGCGAGGTGCCAGAAGTAATCGAGGATCTTGCCGCCCCAGCTCAACTCGTCGAAGTTGTTGGACGTCAGCCCGCGTAACGGAAACCAGTCGAAGTAACTGCCGCCGGCGAACACCACGATCAGCAGGATCGCAAACAGGAACGCCGGGATCGCGTAGCCGACGATGATTGCCGAACTGGTCCACACGTCAAAATGGCTGCCGTGTCGCGTGGCCTTGGCGATCCCCAGTGGGATCGACACCAGGTACATGATCAGGGTGCTCCACAACCCGAGGGAGATGGACACCGGCATCTTTTCCTTGATCAGGTCGATGACCTTGGCGTCGCGAAAGAAGCTGTCGCCAAAATCCAGCCGGGCGTAGTTCTTGACCATGATCCACAAGCGTTCCGGCGCCGACTTGTCGAAGCCGTACATTTTCTCGATTTCCTTCACCAGCGCCGGGTCCAGGCCCTGGGCGCCGCGATAGCTGGAGCCGGCCACCGAGACTTCGGCACCGCCGCCGGCAATCCGGCTGGTGGCGCCTTCAAAGCCTTCGAGCTTGGCGATCATCTGTTCCACCGGGCCACCGGGCGCGGCCTGGATGATCACAAAGTTGATCAGCAAAATGCCGAACAGGGTCGGGATGATCAGCAGCAGTCGACGAACAATATAGGCCAGCATCTCAGTCGCCCCCGCTCGCCGGATCGGCGCTCTGGTTGGTGTCCACGGTTATTGCAGGTTTCGCGTCGGGTTTGCTCCACCAGGTGGCGGTGCCGACGTCATAGCGTGGTGAGACTTTCGGATGGCCGAGGTGGTCCCAATACGCCACGCGGAAGGTCTTGATGTGCCAGTTGGGGATCACGTAGTAGCCGAACTGCAACACGCGGTCGAGAGCCTTGGCGTGGGCCACCAGGCTCTTGCGCGAGTCGGAGTCGATGAGTTCTTCCACCAACTGGTCGATGGCCGGGTCTTTCAGGCCGATGTAGTTGCGGCTGCCGGGCTTGTCGGCGCTGGACGACTTCCAGAACTCGCGCTGCTCGTTACCCGGCGAGGAGGACTGCGGGAAGCTGCCCACCACCATGTCGAAATCCCGCGAGCGGATGCGGTTGATGTACTGCGAGATGTCGACCCGGCGAATCACCAGGTCGATCCCCAAGTCTGCCAGGTTACGCTTGAACGGCAACAGGATGCGTTCGAACTCGGTCTGGGCCAGCAGGAACTCGATGGTCACCGGTTTGCCGGTGGTGTCGACCATTTTGTCGTCGACGATCTTCCAGCCGGCCTCTTGCAGCAGTTGATAGGCCTCGCGCTGCTGGGTGCGGATCATGCCGCTGGCGTCGGTCTTGGAAGGCTCGAAGGCTTCGGTGAATACCTGAGGCGGGACCTTGTCTCGCAGCGGTTCCAGAATCGCCAGCTCAGCCGGGCCGGGCAGGCCGGTGGCGGCCATCTCGGAGTTTTCGAAATAGCTGCGGCTGCGGGTGTAGGCGCCACTGAACAGTTGTTTGTTGCTCCATTCAAAGTCCAGCAGCAGGCTGATGGCCTTGCGTACCCGTACGTCCTGGAACATCGGTTTACGGATGTTGAACACGAAGCCCTGCATGCCGGTGGGGTTGCCGTTGGGAATTTCTTCCTTGATCAGGCGACCCTGGGTGACGGCGGGGGTGTTGTAGGCGTTGGCCCAGTTTTTCGCGCTGATTTCCAGCCAGTAATCGAACTGCCCGGCCTTGAGTGCTTCGAGGGCCACGGTGTTGTCGCGGTAGTAATCGGTGACGCGGTAGTCGAAGTTGTAGAAGCCCTTGTTGATGGGCAGGTCCTTGGCCCAGTAGTCCTTGACCCGCTCGTAGCGGATCGAACGCCCGGCCTTGACCTCCGCCACCTTGTACGGGCCGCTGCCCAGCGGAATCTCCAGGTTGCCCTTGGAGAAGTCGCGCCCCTCCCAGTAATGCTTGGGCAATACCGTCAATTGCCCGAGGATCAGCGGCAGTTCGCGGTTGTTGGTGCGCTTGAACTTGAACAGCACCCGCAGCGGGTCTTCAGCGACCACTTCGTCGACGTCGGCGTAGTAGGTCTTGTAGATCGGCGAGCCGTCCTTCATCAGCGTCTGGAAGCTGAACACCACGTCTTCGGCACGGATCGGGTGGCCGTCGTGGAAGCGCGCTTCGGGGCGAATGTAGAAACGCACCCAGCTGTTGTCCGGGGCCTTTTCGATCTTGCCGGCCACCAGGCCGTATTCGGTGATGGGTTCGTCCAGGCTTTGCTGGGCGAGGGTGTCGTAGATCAGGCCGATATTGTCCGCCGGCACGCCCTTGCTGATGAAGGGGTTGAGGCTGTCGAAGCCGCCCATGCTGGACTCGCGAAAGGTACCGCCTTTGGGTGCGTCGGGATTTACATAATCGACATGCTTGAAATCGGCGGGGTACTTGGGTGGTTCGTTGTACAGGGTCAGCGCATGTTGTGGGGCCGCAGTGGCTGCGCCGCACAACAACAGGCTGCCAAGAATCGCAGTACGCAAAGGCATCATTGGGCTTTCTCCGAAGCTTTCAGCCACCATGCGCTCAGGCCCAGGCTGTAGGGCGGCGTGGTGACGAAGGCGAACCGGTTGCGGTACGCCAGGCGATGATAGTTGAGGTACCAGTTGGGAATACTGTAGTGCTGCCACAGCAGGACGCGGTCGAGCGCTCGCCCGGCTGCCAATTGTTCTTCACGGGTTTGCGCCGCCAGCAACTGTTCCAGCAGATGGTCGACCACCGGGTTGGCGATGCCTGCGTAATTCTTGCTGCCCTTGATCCCCGCCTGGCTGGAGTGGAAATACTGCCACTGCTCAAGGCCGGGGCTGAGGGTCTGGTTGAGGGTCATCAGAATCATGTCGAAGTCGAATTGATCGAGGCGTTGTTTGTACTGTGCGCGGTCTACCGTGCGCAAGCGGGCTTCGACGCCGATGCTTGTCAGGTTTTCGACATAGGGCTGCAGGATGCGCTCCAGGTTCGGATTCACCAGCAGGATTTCCAGGCGCAGCGGTTGCCCGTCACGGTTGAGCAAACGTTGCCCGGACAGCTTCCAGCCGGCTTCGGCGAGCAACGCGAGGGCGCGGCGCAGGGTGTCCCGGGGGATGCCGCGACCGTCGGTCTGGGGCAGGCTGAACGGCTGGGTAAACAGGTTGGCCGGCAGTTGATCGCGATAGGGCGAGAGCATCAGCCATTCATGGCCGGTCGGCACGCCGGTGGCGGAGAATTCGCTGTTGGGGTAGTAGCTGAGGGTGCGTTTATAGGCGCCGCTGAACAGGGTGCGGTTGGTCCACTCGAAATCGAACATCAAGCCCAGGGCTTCGCGCACCTTGGCCTGGCTGAAGGCCGGGCGCCGGCTGTTCATGAACAGGCCCTGGCTTTGGGTCGGGATCTGGTGGGCGATCTGCGCCTTGATCACCTCCCCACGGTTGACCGCCGGGAAGTTGTAGCCGTTGGCCCAGTTCTTCGCCTGGTGCTCGATATAGATATCGAACTCGCCGGCCTTGAAGGCTTCGAAGGCTACGTCGCTGTCGCGGTAAAACTCCACCTCGACCTTGTCGTAGTTATAGAAGCCACGGTTGACCGCCAGGTCCTTGCCCCAGTAATCCTTCACCCGTTCGAACACCAGTTGCCGCCCCGGCGTGACCTTGCTGATGCGGTAAGGCCCGCTGCCCAGCGGCGGCTCGAAGGTGGTGGCCTTGAAGTCACGGTTTTTCCAGTAATGCTGGGGCAATACTGGTAGCTCCCCCAGGCGCAGGATCAGCAACGGGTTGCCGGCGCGCTTGAACACAAAGCGAATGCGATGCCGGTTAAGAATGTCGACCCGGGCCACTTCCTGCAGGTTGGTGCGGTACTGCGGGTGGCCTTCGGTCAGCAGCGTGCGATAGGAAAACGCCACGTCGTAGGCGGTGATCGGCTTGCCATCGTGGAAGCGCGCTTCGGGGCGCAGGTTGAAAACCACCCAGCTGCGGTCCTCGCTGTACTCCACCGATTGGGCAATCAGGCCGTAGCTGGAGGTCGGTTCATCGCCGGAAGGGGCGTACTGGCCGGTACCCACCATCAACGGCTCATTGAGTTCGTTGACCCCGTATTGCAGGAAGTTGGCGGTGGAAACCGGGCTGGAACCCTTGAAGGTATAAGGGTTGAGCGTATCGAAGGTGCCAAACGCCATGACCCGCAAAGTGCCGCCCTTGGGCGCTGCGGGGTTTACCCAGTCGAAGTGGGTGAATTTGGCCGGGTACTTGAGCGTGCCGAACTGCGCATAACCGTGGCTCTCGGTGATGGTCGCGTTCGCGGAAAAGCTCAAGGCCAGACTTATTAGTAGAAGGAGGGGACGCTTCAAGTCAGAGATCCGATCCAGGCGGCTTGGGCTTTATGATCGGTACAGTAACAGCTTGTTCCGAATGGAAAAAGGCTGGGGATCGAGGCGTTGTGAAACCTGTAGGAGCGAGCTTGCTCGCGAAGGACGCCGACGATAACGCTGGCATTCTGAATTAACGCGGTGTCCTTGCGTTATTCGCGAGCAAGCTCGCTCCTACAGGGGTTGCGGTGTTATCTGGGCCCGGAAACCACGAGCATCTGCCCCGGCTTCAGCGCCTGGCCAGTGCGCGGGTTCCAGCGCTTGAGATGTTGCATCTCAACGTTGAAGCGCTTGGCGACGATGTACAGCGAGTCGCCTTTCTTGACCTTGTATTGCACCGGCTTCTTGCCGCCGGCCTTGGCCACCAGCTTGCGGGTGTCCTGCATGACCAGGGTCTGGCCGACCTTGAGCGCCTGTCCATTGAGCTGGTTCCAGCGCTGCAGGTCATGCACATCAACCTTGTTGGCCTTGGCAATCAGGGTCAGGTTGTCGCCGCTGCGAACCTTGTAGCTACGGGTACGACCGGCCACAGCCTTGTGTTCAACTTCGTCGAACACCTGCTTTTTCGGGCGCATGCTCAGCAATTCTTCAGGCTTCATCGCCGAAAGGCTGCTGGCCAGCAACTGCGCCTTGGACGTCGGCACCAGCAAATGCTGCGGGCCATCCAGGGTGGTACGTTGCTTCAAGGCGGGGTTGAGCTGGAACAGTTCGTCTTCGTCGATCTCGGCCAGCGCGGCAACCCGTGACAGGTCCATGCTCTGCTTGACTTCGACCACTTCGAAATACGGCGTGTTGGCAATCGGGTTCAGGTTGACGCCGTAGGCTTCGGGAGCCAGCACCACCTGGGACAGCGCCAGGAACTTGGGCACGTAGTCCTTGGTTTCCTGAGGCAGCGGCAGGTTCCAGTAGTCCGTCGGCAAGCCGAGCTTTTCGTTGCGCTCGATGGCCCGGCTGACGGTGCCTTCACCCGCGTTATAGGCCGCCAACGCCAGCAACCAGTCACCGTTGAACATGTCATGCAGACGCGTCAGGTAGTCCAGGGCGGCGGTGGTGGAGGCGGTGATGTCGCGGCGGCCGTCGTAGGCGCGGGTCTGACGCAGGTTGAAGTAGCGCCCGGTGGAGGGAATGAACTGCCACAGGCCCACGGCATCGCTGCGCGAATAAGCCATTGGGTTGTAGGCACTTTCAATCACTGGCAGCAGCGCCAGCTCCAGGGGCATGTTGCGTTCTTCAAGGCGTTCGACGATGTAATGAATGTAGAGACTGCCGCGTTCGCCGGCGTTCTCAAGGAAGGATGGGTTACTGGCAAACCACAATCGTTGCTGTTCAATGCGCGGGTTGACGCCTAACCCGTCCTGCAATTGAAAGCCCCGGCGCATGCGTTCCCAGACATCCTGGGGCACTTCCGGGCTTGGCTTCTCTGATAGCCAAATGGGTTTTTGCTTGATCTTGGCGGTAAGGTTTGGCTTGGGTTGCACGGTGGATTGTGCGGCAAAATTGGTCGATTGGCAGCCCGCCAGAGTAGCGGACACAGCCACCGCCACGGCTTGAGCCAGGCGGGTCAATGCGTCTGAATGGTTGGTTTTACGAATAGATGACGACATTGGCTGGAAGTAAGTTCCGGGCAAAAATGTCGGGCGATTCTAGAAAGCGCTTTGGTTCCGGTCAACCATTCAGAAATTACGTATCAGAATCCTTCCACTTAGAACGTATCTTTCCAAGACCTCAAGCTAGCAAATACCTCACTCCCGGCCCGGTTATCCCGGCCATTCCGTTCGTCCGCTTTTTCTTTAACGGATGTTTCAGAGGTTCGCAGAAAAGGGTTAGTGAGTTTTTCCAGGGCCAGGGTCGAAGGCAATGTAATCTCGCCGTTGGCCCGCAGTTGCCGCACGTTTTCCACCCGTTCAGCGATATCCGCGTTATGCGGTTCCACGGCCTGGGCGAATTTCAGGTTACTTTGTGTGTATTCGTGGGTGCAGTACACCAGCGTGTTGGACGGCAGGGCCGCCAAGCGCTCCAGGGAGGTGTGCATCTGTTGCGGGGTGCCTTCGAACAGCCGGCCACAACCGGCGGCGAACAGGGTATCGCCGCAGAACAGCACGCCCTGGTGATAGAAGGCGATATGGCCGAGGGTGTGACCGGGTACGGCAAACACCTCGAAGTCCCAGCCCAACACGTTGATGCGGTCGTTGTCCTGGAGGGCGATATCCCGCGCCGGGATCTTTTCATTGGCCGGGCCGTAGACCGTGGCGCCTGAAACACTTTTAAGTTGCTCGACGCCGCCGACATGATCATGGTGATGGTGAGTCACCAGGATGTCGCTGAGGGTCCAGTCGGGGTGCTGCTGGAGCCAGGCCAGCACGGGCGCGGCATCACCGGGATCGACTACCGCGCAGCGCTTGTTCGGCTGATCCTGTAACAGCCAGATGTAGTTATCGGTGAAGGCGGGCAGGGCACTGATCTGTATCATTCTTTGATTCGCCAAGCTGAACACATTGGTGCATCTTAGAGCTTCTTGGCGCGTTGGAGAATGCAATGACTGATAAAGCGTTCGCCCAGGCCGATCCCGAGTGGCTGGCACTGATCAGTGCCGCCCGTGAATGGCTGTCCGGGCCTGTCGGGCAATTTTTACTGGATGAAGAACGGCGCATGCTCGAAGACGAGCTTGGCCGGTTCTTTGGTGGCTACCTGGTTCATTACGGTCCCTCGGCGCAAACCCCGCCGTCGGCACCCCAGGTGCAACGCAATGTGCGCCTGGGGGCGCCGTTGCCGGGGGTCGAGATTGTTTGCGAGGAGCAAGCCTGGCCGTTGAGCGAGCATGCTGCCGACGTGGTGGTGTTGCAGCATGGCCTGGATTTCTGCCTGTCGCCCCATGGCTTGCTGCGCGAAGCCGCCAGCAGTGTGCGCCCAGGTGGCCATTTGCTGATCATCGGCATCAACCCCTGGAGCAGCTGGGGCCTGCGGCATGTATTCGCCCATGATGCCTTGCGCAAGGCACGCTGCATCTCGCCGTCGCGCGTCGGTGACTGGTTGAACCTGCTGGGCTTTGCGCTGGAGAAACGCCGCTTCGGGTGCTATCGTCCGCCGCTTGCGTCCGCCAAGTGGCAGGGCCGGTTGGCCGGCTGGGAACGCAGGGCCGGTGCCTGGCAATTGTCTGGCGGTGGTTTCTACTTGTTGGTGGCGCGCAAGATCGTCGTAGGCCTGCGGCCGGTGCGCCAGGTACGCCGCGAACCGATGGGCAAGCTGGTACCGATGCCGATGGCCAAGGTCAATCGCAAGCAGAGCGAGCAGTAAAAAACCTTTTTTGATTTCAGGTCGAGTCTCTCGACCTCGGGCCTTTGTCGGTCGATTATCGGCAACCCGCTTTGATGGATCCCGCTTTAATGGACAGTGAAATGACCGATACCGTAGAACTCTTCACCGATGGCGCCTGCAAAGGCAATCCCGGCCCCGGCGGATGGGGCGCCTTGCTGGTGTGCAAAGGCGTGGAGAAGGAACTGTGGGGCGGCGAAGCCAACACCACCAACAATCGCATGGAACTGATGGGGGCGATTCGCGGCCTTGAAGAGCTCAAGCGTCGTTGCGACGTGTTGCTGGTGACCGACTCCCAGTACGTGATGAAGGGCATCAACGAGTGGATGGTCAACTGGAAGAAGCGTGGCTGGAAGACTGCGGCCAAGGAGCCGGTGAAAAACGCCGACCTGTGGCAGTTGCTCGATGAACAATGCAACCGCCACAACATCACCTGGAAATGGGTGCGCGGGCACATCGGCCATCCCGGCAACGAGCGGGCCGACCAATTGGCCAATCGCGGTGTGGATGACGTGCGCGGCTACAAGCAGAGCTGATGCCGGTTGACGTGTTAAGATCCCGCCCCTTGAAATGTACCAAACCGTTGAGAGCTGAACCCTGATGGCCATCCGATCTGTTGTACTCGATACCGAAACCACCGGCATGCCGGTGACCGACGGCCACCGGATCATTGAAATCGGCTGCGTCGAACTGATGGGGCGCCGCCTCACTGGCCGGCACTTCCACGTCTACCTGCAACCGGACCGCGAAAGTGATGAAGGCGCCATCGGCGTCCACGGCATCACCAACGAATTCCTGGTAGGCAAGCCGCGGTTTGCCGAAGTGGCCGATGAGTTCTTCGAGTTCATCAACGGCGCACAGCTGATCATCCATAACGCGGCGTTCGACGTTGGCTTCATCAACAACGAATTCGCGCTGATGGGCGCGACCGACCGGGCTGATATCACCCGGCACTGCTCGATCCTCGACACCTTGATGATGGCCCGTGAGCGTCACCCGGGCCAGCGCAACAGCCTCGATGCCTTGTGCAAACGCTATGGCGTCGACAACTCCGGCCGTGAACTCCACGGCGCCTTGCTCGACTCCGAGATCCTCGCCGACGTTTACCTGACCATGACCGGTGGCCAGACCAGCCTGTCCCTGGCCGGTAACGCTTCGGACGGCAATGGTTCGGCAGAAGGCTCGGGCAATCGCCCTTCGGAAATCCGCCGCTTGCCAGCGGATCGCCAGCCCACCGCGATTATTCGCGCCAGCGAGCAGGACATGGCCGAACACGCGGCCCGTCTTGAGGCAATCGCCAAGTCCGCCGGTGCACCCGCGTTGTGGACCCAATTGACCCAACAATAACGACGCCTGAACATCCTGTAGGAGCGAGCTTGCTCGCGAAAAACCTGAGAGCGCCGTTGGGTGTCAGGTTCCCGCGTCATCGTTAACGACCTTCGCGAGCAAGCTCGCCCCTACGGTTATCATCCAAGCGCCAATCCCTGGCTGGCCCTGATCAAGTCATAAGCCTTGCGTGCAATCGGGTTCGCCGTGTTCGGGCGAATCCACAGGTAATACGTCACCTCCGGCATCCTCGGCAGCCCGTCGTTCTCTCCCAATACCCGCATGTCCGGCCCGAGCATTTCCATGCTCCGTGGGGTCACGCCGAGCCCTGCGCGGGTTGCCGCCTTGATCCCGATCAGGTTCGATGCCAGGTACGCCTGCCTCCACGGGATGT
The DNA here is from genome assembly GCF_034044025.1 of Pseudomonas sp. SED1. Lineage (NCBI taxonomy): Bacteria > Pseudomonadati > Pseudomonadota > Gammaproteobacteria > Pseudomonadales > Pseudomonadaceae > Pseudomonas > Pseudomonas sp. SED1. The sequence goes on along the minus strand of NZ_JAXCIS010000238.1, from coordinate 120,624 downwards.
TCGCGCGTTCCAGCGCCTCCAGGGCATAGCGCCGATAGATGCTCGGCTCATCCACCAGGATCAACGGCAGCGGCTCGCTCGGCGAGTGAATGTACTGCGCCGAACAAATCCACCACACCGGCGAGGTGCGTAACGCAAAGCCCTCCAGGTTGGCGTCGGCGCGGGTGGAGATCACCATGTCGACCTTGCCCCGATGCAAGTCATCCATCAGGAACGGGCTGCGACCCACGTCGATTTCCAGGCGCAGGCGCGGTGCCGAGCGGGCGATGTGGCTGAGGATCGGCGGCAGGATGGTGTCGGCGATGTCGTGGGGCGAGCCGATGCGCAGCACACCGCTGAGGCTGCTTTCCCGCAGGGAATTGAGTGCATCGTCATTCAGCGACAGCATCTGCCGCGCATGCCGCAATAGCTGCATTCCCGGCTCTGTCAGTTGCTTTTGCCGGCCGCGCTTTTCAAACAGGCTGACGCCCACTTGCTGTTCGAGGCGCTGCATATGCTGGGTGACGGAAGATTGCGTGCGAGCCAGGTGAGCACCGGCTTCGGCGAAGCTGTGGTGGTCGACCACGGCGATAAAGGTGCGGAGCAGTTCGAGATCGAGGGTCGACATGGCCATTCCAGGGCATTTTTTATATCAAGGGCAGGAAGATAAACATTACATATTTTTATGTGTTATCGCGCCGAATTTTTACAGGGGCTAATGATTACGAGTATATGGCCAAAAACAAGGTCGTCCATATACGGGAAGTTATAACGATATTAGATATTTGAATTTCCGTTCCCTCGGCACTCTCCCTAGCATGCCCCCACATCAGGTCGGGGTACGCCGATCGCTAATGAGGGGAGTTCCATGGGTTTTGTGCGCGCGGCGGTAAAACGAAGGTTGCCTGTGGTCCTGGGCGCACTGATCGCCCTGGGCGGCAGCGCGTTGGTGCAGGCCGACGCGACCCTGGACAAGATCCAGCAGCGCCATGTGCTGGTGGTCGGCGTGCTGCTTTCCGGCGGGCCGTTTGGCGGCATCGACCCCACCACTCAGAAACCCAAGGGTTTGAACGTCGAGCTGGCCAACGAGCTGGGCCGTCAGTTGGGCGCCGAGGTGCAACTGGTACCGGTATTGCCGGCAAACCGCGTGCAGTTCCTGCAGCAGGGCAAGGTCGACTTGCTGATCGCCAATATGGAATGGACCGCCGAGCGCGGCGAAATCCTCGGTTTCGTACCGACGCCGTTCTACAGGATTGGCGGCACCGCAGCGGTACTCAAGGACAGCAAGATCACCCACTGGGAAGACCTCAAAGGCCAGCCGGTGTGTACCTCCCAGGGCAGCAGCTACGTCAAGCCGCTGACCGAACTGGGCGCACAGATCAAAGGCTTCAAGAGCTCCTCCGAATCCCTGCTGGCCCTGCGCGGCAATAACTGCGTCGCGGCGGTGCATGACTCCACCCTGATCAACCCGCTGATCAACGACAGCGCCGAATGGAAGGACTACCGCGCCATCAGCCCCGAGCTGAACCCGGCGCCGTCGGTGATCTGGACTCGCCGCGGCGAGAACGACACCCAGGCCAAACTCGACCCGATCATCAAGGAACTGCACCGCAGCGGCTGGCTGATCGACGCCCAGACCCGCAATCACATCACCCCGGCTTCCCCGGCGCTGGTGGAATTGCAGAAACAGTTCAAGGGCGCCTGACACATGACATTGAAAACCCTGACTGCCTTGGGCCTGGCACTGTGCGCAAGCCTGGCCCACGCCGACGCCACCCTCGACAAGATCGAGCAACGCCACGCCATCAGCGTCGGCGTGATCCTCAGCGGCCCGCCGTTTGGCACCCTCGACCCCAAGACCGGCGAACACCTGGGCTACAACGTCGAGCTGGCCAAGGGCCTCGGCCAGGCGCTGGGCGTTGAGACCAGGACCGTCTCGGTACTGGCGCCCAACCGCGTGCAGTTCCTGCAACAAGGCAAGGTCGATGTGCTGATCGCCAACATGCAGTACACCGACGAGCGCGCCGAGATTCTCGACTACGTGCCCACGCCCTATGAAGAAGTCGGCGGCGCGGCGTTGATCCGCAAAGGTGCCGGGATCACCCAGTGGGCCGACCTCAAGGACAAGCCAGTGTGCGTGTCCCAGGGCAGCAACTTCATCAAACCGTTGCAGGAAACCTACGGCGCGCAGATCAAGGCGTTCCGCAGCCAGTCCGAATCCCTGCTGTCGTTGCGCGGCAATGGCTGCGTGGCGGCGGTGCACGTCAGCCCGACCATGCATGCGCTGCTGGAAGATGCCGAATGGTCCGGCTACGAGATCCCGTTGCCGGGGGATTTGATCCCGTCCAAATCCGTGATCTGGATCCGCAAAGGCGAGCACGACACCCAGGCCAAGCTCGACGCCATCGTGCGGGACTGGCATCGCAGCGGCTGGTTGATCGCCCTCGGCGAACGCACCGGCATGGCCCCGTCGCAGGCCCTGCGTGATCTGCACGAGCAGTACAGCCATGAGTGAACCGCTCTTCGCCACCCTGCAGCAATTGCTCGGCGCCGCCCATGTGCAGCGCAGTGAAGACGCCCCCCAGTACCTCACCGACAAACAGGGCCGTTACACCGGCCAGGTGATCGCCGTGGTACACCCGGCCAACACCGAGGAAGTCGCCGCCGTGGTGCGCGCCTGTGTGGCCCTGGAGGCGCCCATCGTGGTCCAGGGTGGCAATACCGGGCTGATGGCAGGCGCGACGCCGGACGCCAGTGGCCGTGCGGTGCTGCTGTTGCTTGACCGGATGAACCGGGTGCGCGTGATCGATACCGACAACGACACCCTGACCGTCGAAGCCGGCTGCATCCTGCAAAACATCCAGGACGTGGCCCGGGAGGCCGATCGCCTGTTTCCGCTGAGCCTCGGTGCCGAAGGCAGTTGCACCATTGGCGGCAACCTCGGCACCAATGCCGGCGGCACGGCGGTGCTGCGCTATGGCAACACCCGCGAGCTGACCCTGGGCCTGGAAGTGGTCACTGCCGAAGGCGAAATCTGGAACGGCCTGCGGGGTTTGCGCAAGGACAACACCGGCTACGACCTGCGGGATTTGTACGTGGGCAGTGAAGGCACCCTCGGCATTATCACCGCCGCGACCCTGAAGCTGTTCCCGCTGCCCAAGGCCCAGGCCACCGCGTTGCTGGCGTTTGATGAGTTGGCTCAGGCCGTCGCTTTTCTGTCCCATGCCCGCGCCGGTTTTGGCGCAAATCTCACGGCATTCGAGTTACTTGGCGCCGATTGCCTGGCGTTGTTGCGCGAGCAGTTTCCCGAAGGCCCGCAACCGTTCCTCAAGGCCAGCCAACCCTGGTTCGCTTTGCTGGAACTCTCGGATAACCACGGCGAAACCCACGCCCGCGAAGCCTTCGAAAACGTCCTCGGTGAAGCCTTCGAGCAGTCATTGCTGGCCGACGCACTGATCGCCGAGAGCCTGGCGCAGAGCGAAGCCCTGTGGCTGCTGCGGGAGAACATGAGCGAGGCGCAGAAGCGCGCCGGGCGCAATATGAAGCACGACATCTCGGTGCCGATCTCGCAAATCGTCGCCTTCGTGGCCCATACCGATGCGTTGTTGCAGGCGCATTTCCCCGGCGTTCGCAACTTTACGTTCGGGCACCTGGGGGACGGTAATCTGCATTACAACGTCGCCCATCCGCTGGGTTCCACGGTGGACGAGCACATGCGCAACTACGCCGAACTGAGCTTGCTGGTACACGACAGTGCCCACGCCCACGGCGGTTCCATCAGTGCCGAGCACGGAATCGGCCAGCGCAAGGTCGGCATGCTGGGCCGCTATAAAAGCCCGGTGGAGCTGGACCTGATGCGCCGCATCAAGCGTGCCCTCGACCCGAAAAACCTGCTCAACCCCGGCAAAGTCCTGGAGGTGCTGCCATGACGATTCGCCTGTCCAAGCGGGTGCAGCGGGTGTCGCTGTCGGCCAACGCGGCGGCCAAGTCCCGCGCCACGGAACTGCGTGATGCCGGCCGCGACATTCTGGACCTGACCACCGGCGAGCCGGACTTCGACACGCCCGACCACATCAAGCAAGCGGCCTACGCCGCTATCGCCGCAGGCGCTACCAAATACACCCCGACACCTGGCGTAAAGGCCTTGCGCGTTGCGGTGCAACGCAAGCTGGCCGAAGAAAACCACCTGGACTATTCGCTGCCGAATATCGTGATCGCGAACGGCGCGAAACAGATCATCTTCAACGCCTTCGCTGCCACCCTCGACGACGGCGATCAAGTGCTGGTGCCGACGCCGTACTGGCCGTCCTTCCCTGACAGCGTACGGTTCAACGGTGGCGAGCCGGTGTTTATCGAGTGCGGCCTGGAGCAGGGTTGCAAGCTGCTGCCGGCCCAACTGGAACAGCACATCAATGAACGCACCCGCTGGCTGATCCTTAATGGTCCGGGCAACCCGAGCGGTGCGGTGTATAGCGAGGCTGAACTAAAGGCGCTGGCCGAGGTGCTGCGTCGCCATCCCCAGGTGATGGTGCTGCTGGATGAACTCTACGAGCACATTCGTTTCGACGGTCGCCCGGCCCAGAGCTTGCTCAACCTCGCGCCGGATCTGCAGGACCGTTGCCTGCTGGTGGGCGGCGTGTCCAAGACCTACGCCATGACCGGCTGGCGCATCGGGTTCGGCGCCGGGCCGCAGACCCTGACCAATGCCATGGCGGTGGTGCAATCGCAATCCACCTCCGGCGCTTCTTCCGTCGGTCAAGCCGCTGCGTTGGCCGCATTCACCGGCGGGCTGGGTTTCCTCTCCGAGCAGGTGGCAGCCTATCAACTGCGCCGGGACCTGCTGATGATGGCCCTCGGCACCGTCGATGGCCTGGAGGTGCTCGAGCCCCAGGGTGGTTTTTTCGTGTTTGTGCGCTGCGCTGGTTTACTTGGCCGCTATCGCCCGGACGGTCAGCGGCTGAACGACGACGGCGATGTCGTCGCCTACTTGCTGGAGGAGGGCGTGGCCGGTGTAGCCGGCAGCGCCTACGGCCTGTCGCCGTGGTTTCGCCTGTCCATTGCTACGGCGACCGACAGCGTGGCCGAAGCCGGTCGCCGTATCGCTGCCGCCTGCGGCAAGCTGCGGGGCGCCGAATGAGTCATTGGCTGGAGATTTTTGTGCATTGGGCCGCCGGTATCGGCCTCAACTACAGCTTCCTGCTGGATGCCTATCAGCGCGGCACCCTGGAGCAGGGCGCGCTGACCACCGTGCTGTTGTGCCTGTTCACCATCGTCGGCAGCCTACTGGCGGGGATCAGCCTCGCGGCGCTGCTGACTTCGGGCAATCCGTGGCTGGCCAAGCCGGCGCGGGTGTTTATCGAAGTGACCCGCAACACGCCTACGCTGGTTCAACTGTACTGCGCGTTCCTGGTGTTGAACATGCTGCTGACCCAGGCTGTCGGCGCGGCGAACCCGCTGACGCCGTTTGCCTGGGTGGTGATCGTGATCTCGCTGCACAAGGGCGCGTTCCACGCCGAAGCCCTGCGCGCCGGCATCGAGGCGGTACCTTCCGTGACCCTGGAAGCCGCCAGCTCCCTGGCCTTCAGCAGCCGGCAACTGCTGTGGAATGTGCAGTTGCCGTTGGCCCTGCGCTTCGCGTTGCCGTCGCTGATCAACAACCTGATCGACCTGGTGAAAATGACCGCCGTGGCCTCGGCCATCGCCGTGGGCGATATCACCTACGCCTCCATCATGATCTGGACCCAGAGCGACAACGTGCTGGAGCTGATGATTCTGATCCTGAGCTTTTTCGGCTTGCTGAGTTTTACCGTCAATTGTGTGGGGCGCTGGCTGGAAGCGCGCCTGAGGATGCCCGGTTATGGCCATTGATTCATTCCCGGTGCTGTCGGCGTTGCTGCAATGGTCGCCAGCACTGGTCAGCGGTTTCGGCCAGAACATCCTGATCAGCCTGGTGGCGATTGGTCTCGGTTCGCTGCTGGGCCTGATAGTGGGCGCGCTGGCCCTGTCGCCATTGCGCCTGCTGCGCTTGCCGGCACGCGTCTGGGTGCAGATTTTCCGCAATGCGCCGTGGCTGGTGCTGATCTATTTCACCACCTACGTGTTTCCGTTCGAGATCCATATTGGCAGCAGCTATGTATCGTTCCCGGACTGGGTCAAGGTGACCATCGGCCTGGCGTTGCCGGCCAGCGCCAACGTGGCGGAGATCTTTCGCGGCGCCATCGGCTCGATCCCCAGCACCCAGTGGGAAGCCGCGCGGTCGCTGGCATTCACCCGTGGCCAGATCTTCCGTTCGATCATCCTGCCCCAGTGCTTCAAGCGCATGTTGCCGCCGTGGATGAACCTCTACGCGGTGGTCACCATGGGCACCGCCCTGGCGTCGCTGGTGGGCGTGCACGACGTGATCGATACCGCGCAGATTGCCAGCAACACCGTGAACATGACCGGCTTTACCGTGGTGATCTACCTGAGTTTGCTGGTGCTGTTCTTTGCCTATTGCTACCCGATTTCCCGTTTGACCCAACGCCTGGAGCGCCGTTATGCCTTCTATTGAACCCCTGGTCAGCCTGCGGGACTTGCAGCTGTCGTTCGGTGACAACCGGGTGCTCAAGGGCATCGACCTCGACGTGCATCGCGGCCAGGCGGTGTCGATCATCGGCCCGTCGGGCTCGGGCAAGTCGACCATCCTGCGTTGCATCACCGGGCTGTTGCAGCCCCAGCGCGGCACCATTCGCGTCGGCGAAACCCGGGTCGATACGCTGACCCAGGAAGCCCAGCGCATCGAGTTGCGCAAACGCGTCGGGTTTGTGTTCCAGCAATACAACCTGTTCCCGCATCTGTCCGTGCTGGAAAACCTGGTGATCGCCCCGCGTAAGGTGCTCGGTCGTAACCGCGCCGATGCCGAGAAGGACGCGCGGGCGCTGTTGGCCAAAGTGCGCATGGAGCACAAGGCGGATGCCTATCCCGGCCAATTGTCCGGCGGCCAGCAGCAGCGGGTGGCGATTGCCCGGGCGTTGGCGATGCGCCCGGAACTGATTCTGTTCGATGAAGTGACCTCGGCGCTGGACCCGGAAACTGTCGGTGAGGTGCTGACGGTGATTCGCGAGCTGACCGAAGAGGGCATGACCTGCGTGCTGGTGACCCATGAAATGCGCTTCGCCGAAGAGATCAGCGACATCGTCTACTTCACCGAAAACGGCGTGATCGTCGAGCACGGCAGCGCTGAACAGATCTTCCAGCACCCCACCAGTGACCGCACCCAGGAATTCCTGCGCCATGCATTGGGCGATCCCGGCCGTCGGCCACCGATCGCCAACGATCCGTACCTGTTGACCAACCTGAGCCGCTACACCCTGTCTGTCTAATAAGAGGAACCTCGTCATGAGTACCGCAAACCGTGCCGCCGTTATCGAAGACTTCCTGCAGCAGATCCGTGTCATCAACCAGCGTGGCGTAGACCGCGCGGCCCTGGTGGAAATTGTCGGGCTGCTGGAAACCCTGGCCGAGCGCCGGGACCTGTTCAACTTCAGCGAATTCCCCGCGCCAGTGCCGGGGCAGGGCAGCACTGCTTTCCGCTATCGCCTGAATGACGATGGCGACACGCCGACCCTGTACCTGAATTCGCTGCTGCCGGGCAAAAGCACCCTCCCTCACAACCACGAAACCTGGGCGATCATCAGTGCCGTCGAAGGCCAGGAAATCAACTACGTGTATGGCCGCAACGATGAAGGGCGGGATGCAGGCTTCACCACCCTGACCCTTGAGAAAGAAGTCATTGTGCAACCGGGCACTTCCATCTCGTTCCTCGGTGAAGACCTGCACGGGATTCGTGTTGAAGGTGAGCAGGCGACCTTGCACTTCCACCTGTACGGCTTGCCGCTGGAGTCCCTCAACGGCCGTTATGGCGTTGAGGCCGACGGCCGGATTCTCAACTACAACGCCTCGCAGATGGCGCCTTCAATCCGGGCCTATTCCTGAGCACAACACACATCAAATGTGGGAGCGGGCTTGCTCGCGAATGCGGTTTTTCAGTCAATGGAAGCGTTTCTGACCCACCGCATTCGCGAGCAAGCCCGCCCACAATTAGATCCGCGTTCATCCAGGGTTTTTTATGATTGATCTGTATTACTGGCCCACCGGCAATGGCCTGAAAGTCGGCATCCTGCTGGAAGAGCTGGAGGCGGAGTACCGTCTGATTCCGGTCAACATCCGCGAAGGCGCGCAGAAGCAGGAAAGCTTCCAGCGCATCAGTGCGAATGGGCGGATTCCGGCGATTGTCGACCACAGCCTTGAAGCACCCCTGAGCCTGTTCGAGTCCGGGGCGATCCTGAACTACCTGGCGGACAAGGCCGGGCGTTTCCTGCCGCCCGCTGGCACCGCCGAGCGCCAGAAGGTCCAGGAATGGCTGTTCTGGCAGGTGGGGCATATCACCCCGTACCTGAGCCAGTTGCAGCTGTTCAAGGAGAAGGCCCCGGAGCCGATTCCCTTCGCCCTCGACCTGCTTAACGCCGAAGCCACGCGCCTGTATCGGGTGCTGGAGCAGCGCTTGGACGAGGTTCCGTATGTAGCGGGTGAATACTCGGTGGCCGACATGGCGATCTTCCCGTGGATCCAGCCCCTGCGCCAAGGCCAGGACCTGGCCGACTACCCGAACATCCAGGCCTGGCGTTTGCGCATCAAGGCGCGCCCGGCGGTCCAGCGGGCCTACGCCAAGGGACGCGAAGTCGCCGCCGGCGAGCGTTCGCTGGCCTTGCAGTAACTCATCTTTTTTTTGCGGGACTTCCATGAGCCAGACCATCACACCCGGGCAATTGCAACAATGGCTGTTCGACGGCCAGGAAATCGCCCTGTTCGACGTACGCGAGCACGGCCAATACGGCGAGGCCCATCTGTTTCACGGGGTGAACCTGCCCTATAGCCGCCTGGAACTGGAGGTGCAGCGCCTGGCGCCCAACCCTCAGGTGCGCCTGGTGATTTACGACCAGGACGGCGGCGATGTGGCTGCGCGCACGGCGCTGCGCTTGCAGGCGTTGGGCTACCGGCATGTGCATGTACTGGAAGGGGGTGCTGACGGTTGGCTGGCTGCCGGCCTGCAGCTGTTTGCCGGGGTGCATGTACCGTCAAAGGCTTTTGGCGAGTTGGTGGAAGAAGCCAGCCACACGCCCCACGTCACCGCGCAGCAACTGGCGGAGTGGCAGGCCAAGGGCGAGCCGCTGGTGGTGCTGGACGGCAGGCCGTTTGATGAGTACCGCAAGATGACCATTCCTGGCTCCATCTGCTGCCCTAACGGTGAGCTGGGTTACCGCGTGCACGACCTGGTGCCGGATGAGACGACGCCGATCGTGGTCAATTGCGCCGGCCGTACCCGCAGCATTATCGGCGCCCAGACGTTGATCAACCTCGGCGTGAAGAACCCGGTTTATGCATTGGAAAACGGTACCCAGGGTTGGTACCTGGCGGATTTCAAACTGGAGCATGGCAGCACCCGCCGTTATGCCGATCAAGTCTCTACTGATCTGGTGCAGCAGCGCCAAGCCGCCCGGCAATTGGCGGAGCGGGCAGGGGTGGTCAGTGTCAAGGCGGAGCAGGTTCGCCAATGGGCAGCGGACCCGGCCCGCAGCCTGTTCCTGTGTGATGTGCGCACCGCTGAAGAGTTTGCCGCCGGCAGTTTGCCAGGGGCGCAACATGCGCCGGGCGGGCAGTTGATCCAGTCCACCGACCTGTACATCGGCGTGCGTCAGGCGCGGGTGGTGCTGCTGGACAGCGACGGCGTGCGTGCGCCGATTGTCGCCAGTTGGCTGCGCCAGTTGGGGCATGAGGCGTATGTGCTGGAGGGTGGAATCCACAGTGGATTGGCGCTGGAGGTAAAGGGGGCTGTCCCCTTTGAAGCGCTGCCGGTGATATCGGTGCAGGGGCTGGCTGACGCATTGAAGGATGGCACCGTTGACCTGGTGGACCTGCGCCCGAGCATGACCCATCGCAAGGGCCGGATTGCCGGTTCGCGCTGGTCGATTCGTTCGCGGTTGACCGCCGGTGCGCGTCTGTTGGTGCTGGTGGCGGAAGATCCGGCGCTGGCAGCTTTTGCTGCGCTGGAGTTGGGCGACGATGTGCGCTTGCTCGACGGCGGCTATGCCGCATGGGTGGCGGCAGGTTTGCCGGTGATCGAGGACGCGCAGACACCACCCGACGATCAATGCATCGACTTTTTGTTCTTTACCCACGACCGCCACAGCGGCAACAAGGACGCCGCCCGCCAGTATCTGGCCTGGGAAATCGGCCTGCTGGCACAAATGAGCGAAGCGGAAATCGCCAGTCTCAAACCCTTGTTGCCCGCGTCACGCGTGCGTACCCGGTTGATTCATGCCGCGCGTACTGAAGGGGGCAACGGTGGTCGGTCGGTCAACATACCGATCACCCGCCTGAGCACTGTGCTGTTCGACAACCTGGCCCAGATGCGTGACGCCCGCTCCCGACGCGACAGCGAGCGGGTCCTGAGCTACGGCGCACGTGGCAATCCCACTGCGTTTGCGCTGGAAGATCTGGTCACGGAACTGGAAGGCGGCTACCGCACCCGCTTATATGGCACGGGTCTCGCCGCAGCGGCGCAGACGTTGCTGGCCTACCTGCGGCCCGGCGACCATGTGTTGATCACCGACGCCGTGTATTCGCCGGTGCGCAAGCTGGCCAGCGAGTTCCTCCAGCCATTCGGCATCGAAGTCAGCTACTTCAGCCCGGACGGCAGCGGCCTGGAAGCGCAACTGCAAGCCAACACCAAAATGGTCTACGCAGAAGTCCCCGGTTCGCTGTTGTATGAACTGTGCGACCTGCCCGCGATAGCCGCACTGTGCAAGCCGCGCGGAATCTTGCTGGCGGTGGACAACACCTGGGGCGCAGCCTACCTGTACCGTCCGCTGGCGTTGGGCGCCGATATCTCCATCATGGCCCTGACCAAATACCTCGGCGGCCACAGCGACGTGATGATGGGCAGCGTCTGTACTACCGAAGCCGCATGGCCAGCCCTGGCGAAAATCAGCGATACCTTTGGCAATGCGGTGAGCGCCGACGATGCCTACCTGATCCTGCGTGGCGCACGCACCCTGGCTTCCCGGCTGGACGTGCACGAGCGCCAGGCGCTGGCGATTGCCCAATGGTTGCAGGTGCAGCCGCAGGTCAAGCGGGTGTTTCATCCGGCCTTGCCCGAGCATCCAGGGCATGCGCTGTGGAAGCGTGATTTCAGCGGCAGCAATGGCCTGCTTTCGTTCGAACTCAATAATGCCGATGCAGGCTATGTGGAGCGTTTTATCGACGGCCTGCAGCTGTTTGGCCTGGGCGCATCCTGGGGCGGCTATGAAAGCCTGGTGATCCTGGCCGACACGCAAGATCGCCAGAGCGCTGCCGACCGTGGCTTGAACCCGGTGGTGCGCCTGCACGTGGGGCTGGAGGATGTGGAGGCGTTGATCGAGGATCTGCAGCGCGGGTTCGTGGCAGCGGGGCGTTGAGCCTCGCACCATGACAATTTGCGTCCGACCATAGGTGCCCATCGAACTTTGTGTTTAACTTCGGCACCTGAAATTCGTTTCACTACCACCACTAGAAGGATTCCGTTCATGGCTCAAGTTACCCTCCGAGGCAACCCTGTCCAGGTCGAAGGCGATTTGCCGAAAGTCGGCGCCAAGGCGCCAGACTTCACCCTGACTGCTGGCGATCTGTCCGACGCGACCCTGGCGACCTTTGCCGGCAAGCGCAAAGTGCTGAACATCTTCCCAAGCGTTGATACCCCGACCTGCGCCACTTCGGTTCGCAAGTTCAACGCCCAGGTCAACGACGTGAACAACACCGTGGTGTTGTGCATCTCCACTGACCTGCCATTCGCCCAGGCGCGTTTCTGCGGTGCCGAAGGCCTGGAAAACGTGAAGAACCTGTCGGACTTCCGCGAGGCTGCATTCGCTGTCGACTACGGTGTTGCGATTGCTGATGGCCCGCTCAAAGGCCTGACCGCCCGCGCGGTCGTAGTGCTGGACGAGAACGACAACGTGCTGCACAGCGAACTGGTCAGCGAAATCGGCCAAGAGCCAAACTACGAAGCAGCCCTGGCTGTTTTGAAGTAACTGTAACTACGCGTGACTGTCGTTTTGCAGTAACACGTATGATGCAGTATTGCGGCCTGGCCTAGTCCAGGCCGTTTTTATTTGTGCTTCAGACGCTTAGCCGGATAGCCAATGGACTAAGCAAAGAAGTTAAAAGTTGTAAGTCCAAGGTAAATAGCCGGTAAAGGCGCTTTTCTTAACGCGCCCCAGTGCTTATCTTTCAGCCTCCCGAAGAAGAAGCTCTCGCACCCAATGGTTGATCACTCCATGCAATCCACCCCTCGTCACTCCCGCCGCTGGCTGTTCGGCCTGCTCGTGCTGCTGGTCATTGCCGGCTTGTGCTGGAAGTTCTGGCCCGGCAGCCACAAAGACAGCGCCGAGAAGAAGCCTGCCGGGCATGCCGGCAAGTCGGGCATGATGCGCCCGGGCTTTGGGGGTTCTACTGGCCCGGTGCCGGTGCGTGTGGCGCCTGCGGTGCAGGGGGAGTTCCCGGTGTACTACAAGGCACTGGGCACGGTCACGGCATTGAACACCATCAATGTGCGCAGCCGGGTAGGGGGAGAGCTGGTCAAGATCGCCTTTGAAGAAGGGCAGATGGTCAAGGCCGGTGACTTGCTGGCGGAAATCGACCCGCGCAGTTACCAGAATGCCTTGCTTCAGGCCCAGGGCACGTTGCTGCAGAACCAGGCCCAGTTGAAAAATGCCCAGGTCGACGTGCAGCGTTATCGCGACCTGTATGCGCAAGACAGTATCGCCAAGCAAACCCTGGACACCGCCGAAGCGCTGGTGTTGCAGTATCAGGGTACGGTCAAGACCAACCAGGGCGCGGTGGACGACGCCAAGCTCAACCTCGAATTCACCAAGATCCGCGCCCCGATTACCGGGCGTGTCGGCCTGCGTCAGGTAGACGTGGGTAACCTTGTCGCCGCCAACGACACCACCTTCCTGGCAGTGATTACCCAGACCCAACCCATCAGCGTGGCCTTCACGCTGCCGGAAAACACCCTGGAGACCGTGCTGGCGCGCTATCACGCCGGCAACAAGCTGCCGGTAGAAGCCTGGGACCGTGGCGATGTGGCGCTGAAAGCCAGCGGCGTGTTGCAGAGCCTGGACAACCAGATCGACGTCACCACCGGTACCCTCAAATTCAAGGCGCGGTTCGATAACAAGGACCAGGCGCTGTTCCCCAACCAGTTCGTGAATGTGCACCTGCTGGCCGACACCCTGCATAACGTGGTGCTGGCGCCGTCGGCAGCGATTCAGTTCGGCAACACCGGCACCTTTGTCTACGTGCTCGATGGCGACAAGAAGGTCAAGGTACGTCCACTGGTGATCGGTGATTCCGACGGCGACAACACCGTGATCAAGCAAGGCCTGGCCGCCGGCGATCGCGTCGTACTGGAGGGCACCGACCGCCTGAAGGACGGCAGCGACATCGAAGTGGTCAACGACAGCAGCGACGTGCCGACCACGCCGACCGAACACCTCCAGGGCCAGCCGGCAGCCAAGACGCAACAAGGCCCGGCTGATGCCGGCAAGGCGCAAAAGGGCGGCGCATGAACCTCTCGCGGCTATTCATCCTTCGCCCGGTAGCCACTACCCTGAGCATGCTGGCCATTGTTCTGGCCGGTGCGATCGCTTATCGCCTGTTGCCGGTCTCGGCCTTGCCCCAGGTGGATTACCCGACCATCCGGGTGATGACGCTGTACCCCGGCGCCAGCCCGGACGTGATGACCAGCGCGGTGACGGCGCCCCTGGAGCGTCAGTTCGGGCAAATGCCCGGCCTGACCCAGATGGCGTCCACCAGCTCCGGCGGCGCCTCGGTGCTGACCTTGCGCTTCAACCTCGACATCAACATGGATGTCGCCGAGCAACAGGTGCAAGCCGCGATCAACGCCGCCACCAACCTGCTGCCCAAGGACCTGCCGGCACCGCCGGTGTACAACAAGGTCAACCCGGCGGACACCCCGGTGCTGACCCTGGCCATCACCTCAAAGACCATGTTGCTGCCCAAGCTCAATGACCTGGTCGACACGCGCATGGCGCAGAAAATTGCGCAGATCAGCGGCGTCGGCATGGTCAGCATCGCCGGTGGCCAGCGCCAGGCAGTGCGGATCAAGGTCAACCCGGAAGCCCTGGCGGCCAACGGCCTGAACCTGTCGGACGTGCGCACACTGATCGCGGCATCCAACGTCAACCAGCCCAAGGGCAACTTCGACGGCCCAACGCGGGTGTCGATGCTCGACGCCAACGACCAGTTGGTCTCGCCCAAGGAATACGCCGAGCTGATCCTTGCCTACAACAACGGCGCGCCGTTGCGGCTCAAGGACGTGGCGCAGATTGTCGACGGCGCCGAGAACGAGCGCCTCGCGGCCTGGGCCAATGAAAACCAGGCGGTCTTGCTGAATATCCAGCGCCAGCCCGGGGCCAACGTCATCGAAGTGGTGGACCGGATCAAGGCATTGTTGCCGAGCATCACCGACAACCTGCCGGCCGGCCTCGACGTGACGGTGCTCACTGACCGGACCCAAACCATCCGTGCCTCGGTCCGTGACGTACAACACGAATTGCTGATCGCCATTGCCCTGGTGGTGATGGTGACGTTCCTGTTCCTGCGCCGTTTCAGCGCCACCATCATTCCGTCCATCGCCGTGCCACTGTCACTGGTGGGCACCTTTGGCGTGATGTACCTCGCCGGCTTCTCCATCAATAACCTGACGCTGATGGCCCTGACCATCGCCACCGGTTTTGTGGTGGACGACGCCATCGTGATGCTGGAGAACATTTCCCGCTATATCGAGGAAGGCGAGACGCCCATGGCGGCCGCGCTCAAGGGCGCCAAGCAGATCGGTTTCACCCTGATTTCCCTGACCCTGTCGCTGATCGCCGTATTGATCCCGTTGCTGTTCATGGCCGACGTGGTAGGGCGCTTGTTCCGTGAGTTCGCCATCACCCTGGCGGTGGCGATCCTGATTTCCCTGGTGGTGTCCCTGACCCTGACGCCGATGATGTGCGCGCGTTTGCTCAAGCGCGAACCCAAGGAAGAAGAGCAAGGCCGTTTCTACAAGGCAAGCGGCGCCTGGATCGACTGGCTGATCGAAGCCTACGGGCGCAAATTGCAGTGGGTGCTCAAACACCAGCCGCTGACCCTGCTGGTGGCCATCGCCACGTTGGGCCTGACTGTGGTGCTGTACCTGGTGGTGCCCAAGGGCTTCTTCCCGGTGCAGGACACCGGGGTGATCCAGGGCATTTCCGAAGCGCCGCAGTCGATCTCCTTTGCGGCCATGAGCCAGCGCCAGCAGGAACTGGCGAAGATCATCCTCGAAGACCCGTCGGTGGAGAGCCTGTCGTCCTACATCGGGGTGGACGGCGATAACGCCACCCTCAACAGCGGCCGCCTGCTGATCAACCTCAAGCCCCACGGCGAACGGGACCTCAGCGCGGCGCAGATCATCACGCGCCTGCAACCGCAACTGGACAAGCTGGTGGGTATACGCCTGTTCATGCAGCCGGTGCAGGACCTGACCATTGAAGACCGCGTCAGCCGCACCCAGTACCAGTTCAGCATGTCCTCACCGGACGCCGAGTTGCTGGCGCTGTGGAGCGAAAAGCTGGTGCACGCCCTCAGCCAGTTGCCGGAACTGTCCGACGTCGCCAGCGACCTGCAGGACAAAGGCTTGCAGGTGTACCTGGTGATCGACCGCGACGCCGCGTCGCGCCTTGGTGTGTCGGTGTCGACCATCACGGATGCGCTGTACGACGCCTTTGGCCAACGACAGATTTCCACCATCTACACCCAGGCCAGCCAGTACCGTGTGGTGTTGCAGGCGCAATCCGGTGAAACCCTCGGCCCGGACGCCCTGAACCAGATCCACGTGAAAACCACCGACGGCGGCCAGGTGCGGCTGTCGAGCCTGGCCCATGTGGAACAGCGCCAGGCCCAGTTGGCAATTGCGCATATCGGCCAGTTCCCGGCGGTGATGATGTCGTTCAACCTGGCCCCCGGCGTTGCGCTGGGCAAGGGCGTGGAGCTGATCAACCAGACGCAGAAAGACATTGGCATGCCCGTCGGCGTGCAGACTCAATTCCAGGGTGCGGCCCAGGCGTTCGAGGCTTCGCTGTCGAGTACCTTGCTGCTGATCCTGGCGGCGGTGGTCACCATGTACATCGTGCTGGGTGTGCTCTACGAGAGCTACATCCACCCGATCACCATTCTCTCGACCTTGCCCTCGGCAGCAGTGGGTGCCTTGCTGGCCTTGCTGCTCAGTGGCAATGACCTGGGGATGATCGCGATCATCGGCATCATCCTGTTGATCGGCATCGTGAAGAAGAACGCGATCATGATGATCGACTTCGCCCTCGACGCTGAGCGCAACCAGGGCCTGGACCCGCAAACCGCGATCTACCAGGCGGCACTGTTGCGATTCCGGCCGATCCTGATGACCACCCTGGCGGCGCTGTTCGGTGCGGTGCCGTTGATGCTCGCCACCGGTTCCGGTGCGGAGCTGCGCCAGCCCCTGGGCCTGGTGATGGTCGGTGGGCTGCTGGTGAGCCAGGTGTTGACCCTGTTTACCACCCCGGTGATCTACCTGTATTTCGACCGCCTCGGCCGTCGCTGGCGCAAAGAACCGGTGCGCCTGGAGCCGGTTGAGCCATGAACCTGTCCGGACCTTTCATTCGCCGGCCGGTAGCGACCATGCTCCTGAGCCTGGCGATCATGCTGCTGGGCGGCGTCAGCTTCAACCTGCTGCCGGTGTCGCCATTGCCGCAGATCGACTTTCCGGTGATCGTGGTGTCGGCCAGCTTGCCGGGGGCCAGCCCCGAGGTGATGGCGTCGACGGTGGCCACGCCGCTGGAGCGCTCCTTCGGCGCGATTGCCGGCATTACCACCATGAGCAGCTCGTCGAGCCAGGGTTCGACCCGGGTGATTCTGGCGTTCGACTCCGATCGTGACATCAACGGCGCAGCGCGGGAAGTGCAGGCGGCCATCAACGCCTCGCGTAACCTGCTGCCCAGCGGCATGCGCAGCATGCCCACCTACAAGAAGATCAACCCGTCCCAGGCGCCCATCATGGTGCTGTCGCTGACGTCGGACGTGTTGCCCAAGGGCCAGTTGTATGACCTGGCCTCGACCATCCTGTCCCAGAGCCTGTCCCAGGTGCCGGGGGTGGGTGAAGTACAGATCGGCGGCAGCTCCTTGCCTGCCGTGCGGATCGAACTTGAACCCAAGGCCCTCGACCAGTACGGCGTGGCCCTGGACGATGTGCGCAATACCATCGCCAATGCCAACGTGCGCCGGCCCAAGGGTTCGCTGGAAGACAGCCAGCGCAACTGGCAGATCCAGGCCAACGACCAGTTGGAAAAGGCCAAGGACTACGAACCACTGCTGATCCGCTACCAGAACGGCGCGGCCTTGCGCCTGGGGGATGTG
The DNA here is from genome assembly GCF_034044025.1 of Pseudomonas sp. SED1. Classification (NCBI taxonomy): domain Bacteria; kingdom Pseudomonadati; phylum Pseudomonadota; class Gammaproteobacteria; order Pseudomonadales; family Pseudomonadaceae; genus Pseudomonas; species Pseudomonas sp. SED1. The sequence continues at coordinate 103,131 of NZ_JAXCIS010000238.1, read as the reverse complement.
GCGAAGATCAGCGACGGCGTCGAGGACCGCTACAACAGCGGCTTCTTCAACAACGACTCGGCGGTGCTGCTGGTGATCAACCGCCAGTCCGGTGCCAACATCATCGAGACCGTGAAGCAGATCAAGGCGCAACTGCCGGCCTTGCAGGCGGTGTTGCCGTCCAGCGTCAAGCTGAACCTGGCCATGGACCGTTCGCCGGTGATCACCGCCACCTTGCACGAAGCCGAGATGACTTTGCTGATTGCCGTGGCCCTGGTGATCCTGGTTGTGTACCTGTTCCTCGGTAACTTCCGTGCCTCGCTGATTCCCACCCTGGCGGTGCCGGTGTCGCTGGTGGGCACGTTTGCGGTGATGTACCTGTTCGGCTTCTCCCTGAACAACCTGTCGCTGATGGCGCTGATCCTCGCCACCGGGCTGGTGGTGGACGATGCCATCGTGGTGCTGGAGAACATCTCCCGGCATATCGACGAAGGCGTGCCGCCGATGAAGGCGGCGTACCTCGGTGCGCAGGAAGTCGGGTTCACCTTGCTGTCGATGAACGTCTCGCTGGTGGCGGTGTTCCTCTCGATCCTGTTTATGGGCGGGATCGTCACCAGCCTGTTCCGCGAGTTTTCCATCACCCTGGCGGCGGCGATCATCGTCTCGCTGGTGGTGTCGCTGACCCTGACCCCGATGCTCTGCGCCCGCTGGCTCAAGCCGCATGTAAAAGGCCAGGAGACAGGCTTGCAGCGCTGGAGCCAGAAGATCAACGACCGCATGGTTGCCGGCTACGCCAGCAGCCTGGATTGGGTATTGCGCCATAAACGCCTGACGCTGCTCAGCCTGTTCGTGACCATTGGTGTCAACGTCGCGCTGTATGTGGTGGTGCCGAAAACCTTCATGCCCCAGCAGGACACCGGGCAACTGATCGGCTTTGTGCGCGGCGATGACGGGCTGTCATTCACCGTGATGCAGCCGAAGATGGAAATCTTCCGCAAGGCGGTCCTGCAGGATCCCGCCGTATTGAGCGTGGCGGGGTTTATTGGCGGCAACAGCGGCACCAACAACGCGGTGATGCTGGTGCGGCTCAAGCCTATCAGCGAACGCAAGATTTCCGCCCAGGCGGTGATCGAGCGCATGCGCAAGAACGTGCCACTGGTGCCTGGCGGGCGCCTGATGCTGATGGCTGACCAGGACCTGCAATTTGGTGGCGGTCGCGACCAGACCACCTCACAGTATTCCTACATCCTGCAAAGCGGCGACCTCGCGGCCCTGCGTCTGTGGTACCCGAAAGTGGTCGCCGCGCTGCGTGAGCTGCCGGAACTGACCGCCATCGATGCCCGTGAAGGGCGCGGCGCGGCCCAGGTCACGTTGATTGTCGACCGCGACCAGGCCAAGCGCCTGGGCATTGATATGGACATGGTCACCGCTGTGCTCAACAACGCCTACAGCCAGCGGCAGATTTCCACCATCTACGACAGCCTTAACCAGTATCAGGTGGTGATGGAGGTCAATCCGAAGTACGCCCAGGACCCGATCACCCTGAATCAGGTGCAGGTGATCACCTCCACCGGTGCGCGCGTCCCGCTGTCGGCGATCGCTCACTATGAAAACAGCCTGGCGGATGACCGGGTCAGCCATGAAGGCCAGTTTGCCTCGGAAAATATTGCGTTCGATATGTCACCCGGAGTCACGGTGGAGCAGGGCACTGCCGCCATCGAGCGGGCGATTGCCAAGGTCGGCCTGCCCGAAGATGTGATCGCGAAGATGGCCGGTACTGCCGATGCTTTTGCCGCCACCCAGAAAGGCCAGCCGTTCATGATCCTCGGTGCGCTGGTGGCGGTGTACCTGGTACTGGGGATTCTGTACGAGAGCTACATTCACCCGCTGACGATTCTGTCGACCTTGCCGTCGGCCGGGGTGGGTGCCTTGCTCTCGATTTACCTGCTGGGGGGCGAGTTCAGCCTGATCTCGCTGCTGGGGCTGTTCCTACTGATCGGGGTGGTGAAGAAAAACGCGATCCTGATGATCGACCTTGCGCTGCAACTGGAGCGCAAGGACGGCATGACCCCGCTGGAATCGATCCGCGCCGCCTGCCTTGTGCGGCTGCGCCCGATCCTGATGACCACCCTGGCGGCGATTCTGGGTGCCGTGCCGTTGCTGCTCAGCAGTGCCGAAGGCGCGGAAATGCGCCAGCCCCTGGGCCTGACGATTATCGGCGGGCTGGTGTTCAGCCAGATCCTGACCCTATACACCACGCCTGTGGTTTACCTTTATCTCGACCGCCTGCGCCACCGTTTCAACGGCTGGCGCGGAGTGCGTACCGATGCTGCCCTGGACACTGCGCTATGACCGATTCAACGCGTTCCCCTGTAGGCGCGAGCTTGCTCGCGAAGGGCATCAACGATAACGCTGGCATCCTGACTGAACCTGGTGTTCTCAGGCTTTTCGCGAGCAAGCTCGCTCCTGCAGTGGGCCTCGTGCTGATGCTCAGCGCCTGCGCCGTGGGCCCGGATTACAAACGCCCCGAATTGACCGAACCGGCCCAGTACAAGGAAGCCCAGGGCTGGCGCCAGGCCGCGCCCAGCGACTCGTTGGCCCGAGGGGCCTGGTGGGAGCTGTATGGCGACAAACAACTCAATGAACTGGTAGAAAAACTCAACAACTCCAACCAGACCGTGGCCCAGGCCGAGGCGCGTTATCGCCAGGCGGCATCGCAGGTGCGCAGTGCCCGTGGGGCGTTCTTCCCGACCGTTGACCTGAGTGCCGGGAAAACCCGCGCCAGCCAGGGCACCGGAAGCAGTAACGCGAGCTTGAGCAGCTCCAGCAGCGGGATCCGCGACACCTTGAACGCCCAGTTGGGCGTGAGTTGGGAAGCGGATGTCTGGGGCAAATTGCGCCGGGGCCTGGAAGCCAATGAAGCCAGCGCCGAAGCCAGCGCAGCGGACCTCGCGGCAATGCGCCTGAGCCAGCAATCGGAACTGGTGCAGGATTACCTGCAACTGCGGGTCATGGACGAGCAGACCCGTTTGCTGCAAGCCACGGTGGACACCTACCAGCGCTCCCTGCAAATGACCCAGAACCAGTACCGCGCCGGTGTCTCGGGCAAGGACGCCATCGCCCAGGCCCAGACCCAGCTGAAAAGCACCCAGGCCAGCATGATCGACCTGATCTGGCAGCGCGCGCAGCTGGAAAACGCGATTGCCGTACTGACCGGCGTGCCGCCGGCCAACTTCAACCTGGCGGTGAGCAAGGATATTCCGGCGCTGCCGCAGATTCCGGTGAGCCTGCCGTCGCAACTGCTGGAACGCCGCCCGGATATTTCCCAGGCTGAGCGCTCGGTGATCGCGGCCAACGCGAATATCGGCGTGGCCAAGACCGCGTACTACCCGGACCTGACCCTGAGCCTGGCCGGCGGCTATTCCAGCAGCACCTACGCCGACTGGATCAGCCTGCCGAACCGCTTCTGGTCGGTGGGACCGAAACTGGCCATGACCCTGTTTGACGGCGGCCAGCGTTCGGCGGAAGTCGACCGCGCCGAAGCGTCCTACGACGAAACCGTGGCCAAGTATCGCCAGACCGTACTCGATGGTTTCCGCGAGGTGGAAAACTACATGGTCCAGCTCAAGGTCCTGGAAGACGAGGCGGTCGTCAGTAACGAGGCCCTCGAAGCTGCCCGGGAATCCCTGCGCCTGACCCAGAACCAGTACAAGGCCGGCCTGATCGCTTATCTTGATGTGGTCACCGTGCAAGCGACGGCCCTGAGCAACGAACGCACGGTGCTGACCCTGCTGCAAACCCGGCTGGTTGCCAGCGTGCAACTGATCGCCGCGCTGGGCGGTGGTTGGGATGGGCAGATGCAGCTGAGCGACAAGAAATAAACAACGATCCTGCAGGTGTACTGGCTTGTGTGTGCGGGCTTGCTCGCGAAAGCGGTGGGTCAGTCAACTGTGTATGAACTGACCCACCGCTTTCGCGAGCAAGTCCGTTCACACAAGGGTTTAGCGGTGTTTTTGAGCCAGTAGATTGGCGTCAAATTGTGAATGATGGCTATACGATAATATTTCAGGTGTACAAGATTTATTCTCGCTACAATCCCCGACTTTTCACCCGGGCATGGATGCCGTTTGGCCCATTTGGTCACGAGAAGTCCCATGCTCACCGGTAGTTATTCCCACGCCCTGGTCCTGATTTCCCTGTTCGTCGCGATCCTCGCGTCCTATACCGCGCTGGACATGACCGGGCGCATTGCCACGGCCAAAGGCCGCGCCGTCTACCTGTGGATTATCGGCGGTGCGCTGGCAATGGGCGTGGGCATCTGGTCGATGCACTTTATCGGTATGCTCGCCTTTCGCCTGCCTATCAGCCTGGGCTACGACATCGGCATCACGCTGCTGTCACTGCTGATCGCTGTCCTTTCCAGTGGCTTTGCCTTGTGGCTGGTGAGCCAGCCGCGTTTGCCAGCCTGGCAACTGGCATTTGGCGCGCTGATCATGGGCGCAGGCATCAGCGCGATGCATTACACCGGCATGGCCGCGATGCGCATGACGCCCGGCATTGACTATGACCCTACGCTGTTCACCGCCTCCTTGCTGATTGCCGTCGGAGCCTCGGCGGCCGCGTTGTGGATCGCCTTCAACCTGCGGCGCAACACGCCGTATGTGCGCCTGGCCCGGGGTGGCGCGGCGATGGTGATGGGCGTGGCCATTGTCGGCATGCACTACACCGGCATGGCCGCCGCGCGTTTCGCCGATGGCAGTTTTTGCGGCGCAGCCTTGACCGGCCTGAGCGGCAAGGGCCTGGATAACCTGGTGCTGGTGACCACCCTGGCGGTACTGATCATTGCGCTGCTGACCTCGCTGGCCGATGCCCGCCTGGAAGCCCGTACCGCCGTGTTGGCGGACTCCCTGACCCAGGCCAACCAGGAACTCACCCACCTGGCCCTGCACGACATGCTCACCGGCTTGCCCAATCGCACCTTGCTCGCCGACCGGATTCAACAGGCGATACAGCGGGTGAACGAGGAGGGCGGTTGCTTCGCGCTGATGTTTATCGACCTGGACGGTTTCAAACCGGTGAACGACGCCTTCGGTCACCACATGGGCGACCAGTTGTTGCAAGAGGTCGGCCTGCGCCTGCGGGAAGACTTGCGCAGCCAGGACACCTTGGCCCGCATCGGCGGTGACGAGTTTGTCTTGCTGGTGCAGTTGACCCAGCCCGACGACGCGCTGCGCCTGGCCGAGCGCCAGGTGGGCTTGATCAACCAGTCTTTCCGGGTAGCCGAGCACGAGTTGAAAATCTCCGCGAGCATCGGCATTGCGCTGTTCCCGGGCAACGGCGCCACGCCTCAGGAACTGCTGATGAACGCCGACGCGGCGATGTATCACGCCAAGGGCATGGGCAAGAACGGCTACAGCTTTTTCGATGTGTCGATGAACACCAATGCACGCAAACAACTGCAACTGCTGCAGGACTTGCGCAACGCGGTGGAGCATGAGCAGTTCCAGCTGTATTACCAGCCCAAGTTCGACGCTATCAGCGGCCGCCCGGTCGGCGCCGAAGCACTGTTGCGCTGGGAACACCCGCAACAAGGCTTGCTGCTGCCGGACAAGTTTATCGAGCTGGCGGAAAAGACCGGGCTGATCATCCCCATCGGCGAATGGGTGCTCAATGAAGCCTGCCGCCAGATGCAGGTGTGGTACGCCCAGGGCTATCACGACTGGCGCATCGCCGTGAACCTGTCCGCCTTGCAGTTCTGCCACGCCGGGCTGGTCAAGAGTGTCGCCAATGCCCTGGAGCGCCACCGGTTGCCAGCCAACAGCCTGACCCTGGAAATCACCGAGACCACCGCCATGAGCGATGCCGATGCGAGCATGAAGGTGTTGCAGAAGCTCTCGGACATGGGCGTCGACCTGTCCATCGACGACTTTGGTACCGGCTATTCGAGCCTGATGTACCTCAAGCGCCTGCCGGCCAACGAGCTGAAAATCGACCGCGGGTTTGTGCGCGACCTGGAACACGACAGCGACGACGCCGCCATCGTCTCGGCCATCGTCGCCCTCGGCCAGGCCTTGGGCCTGCGAATCGTTGCCGAAGGGGTGGAGACCGATGTACAGCAGAGTTTCCTGACGCGCCTGGGTTGCGATTCCCTGCAAGGTTATCTGCTGGGCCACCCGCTGCCGGCGGACAAGTTCATGATGGACATTGAAAAAGCCGGCGCCGAAGTGGTCGACACCCACGCCTTGAGTGGCGGCCGGACCTGTTAATTCTGACAGTAGCGACCGTGATACCGCAGGTATAGAGTCGATTCCAGGAAGCTGACCTGGGATCCATATGCCTGCGCTCATCACCGGTACTTTCACGCCGACAGGTTCGATGCTCGAACCCCGCTATTTCCACAACTGTGTGCGTATTGCCGACCAAGGTGTGTTGGTGATTGCGGGGGCAGGTCCCGGCGAGGCTTCAGGCTTGCGTTTCGATCAGCTGGCGCCTGGCACACCCGGTCGTTCATCTGCCACCCGCACCATGGCCAGCGTGGAGTTCTACCATCAGGCATCAGGGCGGTGGTCGACGGTTGCGCCGCTGCCCTTTTCTCGAGGTGCCAGTGGTGCGGTGGTGCTGCAGTCGGGCATCTTGCTGTTGACGGCCGGGAGCGAGGGTGGCCAGTCGATCAGCGACGCGCAGTTGTATAACGTTTTAACCAACCGCTGGACGCCAACGGGAGCCCTGCACACGCCTCGTTTCGGCCATACCGGCACGCTGCTCGCGTCAGGAAACGTCTTGGTGGTCGGCGGCAATAATCTGCAGTCAGGCGGCGGGCAGGTGCAAGACAGCGTTGAATGCTACGACCCGCTCACCGGCCATTGGCAGCGTAAAGCCTGGCTCCCTGTGGATGCCATGAATCACACCGCGACGTTGCTGTCGACGGGCGAGGTCCTGGTGGTCGGAGGCTATTCCGGCATGCAGAACGCCGCGCTGCCCCGGGCCTTTCTGTATGACCCTACCACCCACCGCTGGACTGAACGGCGGCCTTTGCCCGCGCCCCGTATGCAGCACACGGCTACTCTGTTGGCCGACGGCCGGGTGTTGATCTGCGGCGGTGCTGCCGAACCTTTTGGCCCGGCGCAAGACCTGGCCTTTATCTACGACCCGGTCCTGAACAGCTGGGACCGGACACTCATGTGTGTTCCGCGCAAAGAGCACAGCGCGACCCGTCTGGTGACCGGAGAAGTCCTGGTGGTGGGCGCCAGCAGCCTCTCCCAACCGGAACACGCGGCGACGGCTGAGCTGTACGACCCACGGTCCGCACAATGGTCGCTGACCGCGCCGCTCCAGCCCGGGCGTTTCGGGCATAGCGCATGCTGCCTTTCGACGGGGCAGGTGCTGATCGCGGGTGGTTCGAGGGCCACCCCGCATCCGGCGCCACTGTCCAATGCCGAGCTTTTTACGTTGGGGTGATCGACGGCGTCTTCCCGGGTTGACCTGAGCCCATGCAAAACCTGCCGGTCGCAGGTAGTATTGGATCCAACAGCTCACGTTGAGTCAGGAGACCTTACACATGGACAAAGTCGTCATCATCACCGGTGGCAGCCGTGGGATCGGCGCCGCCACGGCGTTGCTGGCCGCTGCCCAGGGCTATCGTATCTGCATCAATTACCAGGCCGACGAAGACGCCGCCCACCGGGTACTTGAGCAAGTGCGCGCCCTCGGCGCTCAGGCCATTGCGGTGCGGGCCGATGTCAGCATCGAAGACGAAGTGATCGGCCTGTTCCACCGTGTTGATACCGAGCTGGGCCGGGTGACGGCACTGGTGAACAACGCCGGTACCGTAGGGCACAAGTCGCGGGTCGATGAAATGTCCGAGTTCCGCATCCTGAAGACGCTCAAGACCAATGTGTTGGGGCCGATCCTCTGCGCCAAGCACGCGCTGCTGCGCATGTCGCCCAAACATGGCGGGCAGGGCGGCAGCATCGTCAACGTGTCGTCGGCCGCCGCGCGCCTGGGGGCGCCGGGGGAGTATGTGGATTACGCCGCGTCCAAGGGCGCATTGGACACCTTCACACTCGGGCTTTCCAAGGAAGTGGCGGGTGAGGGGATCCGGGTCAATGGCGTGCGTCCAGGTTTCATCTTCACCGAGTTCCACGCGCTGAGCGGCGACCCTGACCGAGTCAGCAAGCTGGAACCGGGGATTCCCATGGCCCGTGGCGGGCGTGCCGAAGAAGTCGCGGAAGGGATTATCTGGCTGCTGTCGGACAAGGCGTCCTATGCCACCGGAACCTTTATTGACCTGGCAGGTGGTCGATAACGTCATAGCGCCTGTGCGGGCGCCATCGCGGGCAAGCCCGGCTCCCACAGAGATACGCGATCCATTGTGGGAGCCGGGCTTGTCCGCGATGACGTCAGTTGTCTTCAAGCAGCCTGTCAAAACGAACGCACAATCTTCCCCAGCGTTTCCATGGCCTTTTCACACGACTCGTCCCACGGACTGCCGTAATTCAAGCGAATGCAGTTCCTGAAGCGCTGTGTCGGCGAAAAGATCGGCCCCGGTGCGATGCTGATGCCCTGGGCCAGGGCCATCTGGAACAGCTTCAACGAGTCGGTCTGCTCCGGCAATTCCAGCCACAGGAAGTAACCGCCAGCGGGCTGGCTGACCCGTGTCTGCGCCGGAAAGTAACGGGCGATGGCCGCGAGCATGGCGCTCTGCTGCTCCTCCAGCGCATAGCGCAACTTGCGCAGGTGCCGATCGTAGCCGCCGTGTTGCAGGTAATCGGCAATCGCCGCCTGGGCCGGCATCGATGCGCACAGCGACGTCATCAACTTCAACCGCTCGATCTTCTGCGCATAACGCCCGGCGGCCACCCAGCCTATGCGGTAACCCGGGGCCAGGCTTTTGGCGAACGAGCCGCAATGCATCACCAGGCCTTCGGTGTCGAACGCCTTGGCCGGTTTCGGCGCTTGTTGGCCGTAGTACAACTCGGCGTACACGTCGTCTTCGATCAGCGGCACCTGGTGGCTGCGCAGCAACTCCACCAGCTCCTGCTTCTTGGCCTCGGGCATGGTCGCGCCCATCGGGTTCTGGAAACTGGTCATGCACCAGCACGCCTTGATCGGGTAACGCTCCAGGCTTTGCGCCAGCACCTTGAGGTCAATGCCATCGCGCGGGTGCACGGGGATTTCCACCGCCTTGAGCTTCAGGCGTTCGAGGATTTGCAGGCTGGCATAAAACGCCGGGGCTTCGATGGCTACCAGGTCGCCCGGTTCGGTCACGGCTTGCAGGCACAGGTTAAGCGCCTCGAGCGCACCGTTGGTGATCAACAGTTCTTCCATTGGCAGCATCAGCCCGCCAACCATGTAGCGCAGGGCGATTTGCCGGCGCAGTTGCGGGTTGCCTGGCGACATGTCGGTGACCACCATGCGCGGGTCCATTTCCCGGCTGGCGCTGGCCAGGGAGCGGGCCAGGCGTGGCAAGGGGAACAGCGTCGGGCTGGGGAAGGCCGAGCCGAAGGGCACGGTTTGCGGGTCCTTGATGGAGTCGAGCACCGAGAACACCAGCTCGCTCACGTCCACTTCGGTGGATTCGTGCACATGAGCACTCACCACCGGCTCGGAGAACGGGCTCGGCGCATGGGTATTGACGAAGTACCCGGAGCGCGGCCGGGCGCGGATCAGCCCGCGACGTTCCAGCAGGTAGTAAGCCTGGAACACCGTGGACGGGCTGACCCCGTAGGTCTGGCTGGCGTAGCGCACCGAAGGCACGCGCTGGCCGGGGCCGAGGACGCCGGAGCGAATCAGTTCTGCGATGTCGTCGGCGAATTTTTCGTAGCGTTTCATTGAGTCTCAGTGCTTTGAACAGATTTTGCTGGTTGAACACAGATCTAATGTGGGAGCTGGCAAGCCAGCTCCCACATTAGATCTCCAGTGTTGCTGAAAGCTCGGGTTCAGCGATTCAATGGCGCCACAAACCGGCTGTCCGCCGCGCTGTAGATCCACGGTTCATCCACGTCCGTGACCTTGAAGCGGATGGTCTGTGAACTGCTGGCCGGCTTGTCTGCCGTCATCGCCACCGACACCGGCACATCGGTAATTTCCCCCGGCGCCAGGCTGATGTCCGTCTTGCCCTGCAACTGGAAGCCATCGCCGTCTATCAGCTCCAGGCGGTAATCCTGGCGCTGCTGGGTCTTGTTGATGACCTTGAGGCTGTAGATGTTCTCGATCAAGCCTTCACTGTTTTCGCGAAACATCCCACGGTCTTTGGTCACGTCCAGCGACACCATCGGGCGCGCCACCAGGGCCACCACCAGCGCGCCGATCATCACCAGCAGCACGGCACTGTAGCCGATCAGCCGTGGCCTGAGCAGATGGGTCTTGCCACCTTGCAACTGATGCTCCGAGGTATAGCTGACGAGGCCGCGGGCATAGCCCATCTTGTCCATGATCGAATCACAGGCATCGATACACGCGGCGCAGCCGATGCATTCCATTTGCAGGCCGTCACGGATGTCGATGCCGGTGGGGCACACCTGCACGCACAGCTGGCAGTCAATGCAGTCGCCCAGCCCGACGTCCGCCGGTTGCACGTCACGTTTGCGTGGGCCACGGTTTTCGCCACGGGCCACGTCGTAGGAAATGGTCAGGGTGTCTTTGTCGAACATCACACTCTGGAACCGCGCATACGGGCACATGTGCATGCACACCGCTTCCCGCAGCCAGCCGGCGTTGATGTAGGTGGCGCCGGTGAAAAACAGCACCCAGAACAGGCTGACGCCGCCCATTTGCCAGGTCAGCAGTTCCACGGCCAGCGGCCGGATCGGCGTGAAATAGCCGACAAACGTCAGCCCGGTCAGCACGCTGATACCCAGCCATAGCGTGTGCTTGGCCGAGCGCCGTGCCAGCTTGTTCAAGCCCCAGGGCGCGGCTTGCAGCTTGATGCGCTGGTTTCGCTCGCCTTCAGTGACCTTTTCGCACCACATGAACAGCCAGGTAAACGAGCTTTGCGGGCAGGTATAGCCGCACCACACCCGCCCTGCGAACACGGTGATCGCAAACAGGCCGAATGCGCAGATGATCAACAGCGCCGACAGCAGGATGAAATCCTGGGGCCAGAACGTGGCACCAAAGATGTGGAATTTACTTTCAGCCAGGTCCCACAGCACCGCTTGCCGGCCGCCCCAGTTCAGCCACACGGTGCCGAAAAACGCCAGGAACAGAAAGCCTGCGCCCACCACACGCAAGGTGCGAAACAGGCCGGTAAAACTGCGGGTATGAATCAGGTTGTCGCTGGATTTGGCCTTCATCTTCTTTGGATGTGCAGGCTCAAACACTTCTACGGTTCGGACGGGGATTCTATCGCTCATGGTCTTTCGCTCATCAGCCTCCATCAGGCAGATGAACTATGCCGGGCGCTCTGTTTGCATAACAGACTCAGCTATGGCGATAAAAAGCGGATCAGATGGCCCGGCGGTGACGCCCTGCGACAATGTGCTGCACCCTGTGGCGCGTGGGGTGCAGCGCTTTTCAGGCAGTGATGATCCAGGTCAATCAAATCACCGAATCACCGTCGGTGGCCTTCAAATGCTTACGGCCGTCGGTGGCGCCTGCTACGGTCAATGCGTCGGCTTCTGCTTCGGTGATGTAGATCCGCTCGCCGTTCAACTCAACGGCCGACATGGATTTGGCGCTGTCGGTAATCACGGTGACATCGGTGGCGGCGAGGCTTTTTTCTTCGCCGTTTTCATCGACCTTGAAGTAACAGGTCTGGTTTTCGATACGTACGGGCATGGTGCTGTCCTTTTCCTGGGGTACTCAAGGTTAGGCGTTGCCCGTGGATGAATGGTTCTGCGCAACTGACTGACGGTCGGCGCTGTCCATTTCGTATCTACCCATGAAAAGGACACGTCCATGGACGCGTGGTGGCATGAAGTCTGGCAAACCCTGCAAACGGAATTTGCCGACATCGGCGATGCCCGGCAACTGACACAAGTCACGGTGCGGTTGCTGATCGCGGCGATTCTCGGCGGCATCCTCGGTTTTGAGCGCGAACACAAAGGCAAGGCGGCCGGGGTGCGCACCCACATGTTAGTGGCCATAGGCGCCGCGCTGTTCGTGCTGGTGCCGAGCATGTCGGGCTCCCAGGCTGATGCCATGAGCCGCGTGCTGCAAGGCGTGATCGCGGGTATCGGGTTTCTGGGTGCCGGTACCATCCTCAAGGGCAAGGAAGATGAAGAAGGCCACGTCAAAGGCCTGACCACCGCGGCTGGCCTGTGGATGACCGCCGCCATTGGCGTGGCGGCGGGGATGGGGCGCGAGTCCACTGCCGTGCTCAGCACCTTGCTGGCGTTGGCGGTGTTCAATGTGATGCCAAGGATCGTGCGCCTGTTCGAGAAGGACTAGACGATGACGGGCGGCATCGTCGTCGGTGGCTCCTCCACCGGCGGTGGCTGTGTCCCAGGCGGTTCCTGCTCGGGAATCGGGTCGGGCTCTGTAGGTGGCAATGTCGGTTTATCGATGTTCGGGTCAGGCGTTTCAGCCGGGATCGGGATATTCATCGGTGTGGCCTCCTTTGTGCTTTGCTCTATCGGTGGACAATCGCCCGGTGGATTTGATTCCCCGCCCGATGGCGTCATATCCACCTGAACTTTTCAATCGACGGCATGCTCGGAACCTATACGGCCCTGCTCAGGGAGAGCACTGCCGTTTCAGAATTTGGATCAAGCGCAAGAGCGTCCACTGGGCGTTAAGGGGAGATGCTCGATGACTGCTGAAACACTGACCCAAGACGATTCAACCTCCACATTACCGCTGTCCCAGGCACTGTTGCTGCCAAGGATTGCGATTGAAAGCACCACTCCGGTTATCGATGGCGGCGCGTTTGCGGTCAAGGCTGTAGTGGGCCAGCGGGTCCAGGTTGCCAGCAAGGTGTTCGCTGACGGCCACGACAAGCTGGCAGTGCTGATCCGCTGGCGCCCGCTGAGCGAAGAAAGCTGGCACAGCGTGGTGATGACCGATGTCGGCAACAACGGCTGGGAAGGGGCGTTCACCGTGACAGCCCAGGGGCCGCATGAGTATTGCATCGAGGCCTGGATCGACACGTTCGCCAGCTTCCGCTACGAATTAAGCAAGAAACACGAGGTCGGGGTACCGGTCAGCCTGGAGCTGCAGGAAGGCCGCAGCCAGGTCTTGCAAGCCGCCGAACGCAGTGACAACGAACTGCGCGACCGCCTGATGCTGCTGCACCACGAACTCTCCGGCCTGTTGGAAACCGAGCAAATCGCGCTGTTTCTGCACGAAGACAGTGCACATTTGATGACCCAGGCCGATCACCGCGCCTATTTGAGCATCAGCCCGGTATTCCCGATTGACGTGGAACGCGAAGCCGCGCAGTTCGCCAGCTGGTACGAGCTGTTTCCCCGCTCGATCACCGACGATCCGGCGCGCCACGGCACCTTTAACGACGTGCACTCACGTTTGTCGATGATCCATGACATGGGTTTTGACGTGCTGTACTTCCCGCCGATCCATCCCATCGGCCGCAGCCACCGCAAGGGCAAGAACAACTCCCTGACTGCCGGGCCCAATGATCCGGGTAGCCCGTATGCCATCGGCAGCGAAGAGGGCGGCCACGAGGCGATCCACTCCCAGCTGGGCACCCGTGAAGACTTCCGCAACCTGGTCAAGGCCGCCGCCGACCATGGCCTGGAAATCGCCCTGGATTTCGCGATCCAGTGTTCCCAGGATCACCCGTGGCTCAAGCAGCATCCGGGCTGGTTCAACTGGCGGCCCGACGGCACGATCAAATACGCCGAGAACCCGCCGAAGAAATACCAGGATATCGTTAACGTCGACTTCTATGCGGCGGATGCGATTCCCAGCCTGTGGATCGAGTTGCGCGACATCGTGGTCGGTTGGGTGGAAGAGGGCGTGAAGACCTTTCGCGTCGACAATCCCCACACCAAGCCGCTGCCGTTCTGGCAATGGCTGATCAGCGATGTGCGCTCCAAGTACCCGGAAGTGATCTTCCTCGCCGAAGCCTTCACCACCCCGGCGATGATGGCGCGGTTGGGCAAGGTCGGTTACACCCAGAGCTACACCTACTTCACCTGGCGCAACACCAAGGCCGAGTTGAGTGAGTACCTGAGCGAGTTGAACGAGTCACCGTGGCGCGAGTGCTTCCGGCCGAACTTCTTCGTCAATACGCCAGACATCAACCCGGGCTTCCTGCATGAATCCGGCCGCGCGGGCTTCTTGATCCGTGCCGCGCTGGCCACCATGGGCTCGGGCCTGTGGGGCATGTATTCCGGTTTTGAACTGTGCGAAGCGGCCCCGGTGCCGGGCAAGGAAGAGTACCTCGATTCGGAAAAGTACGAGATCCGCCCGCGAGACTTCACGGCCCCCGGCAACATCATTGCCGAGATCGCCCAGCTCAACCGCATCCGTCGGCAGAACCCGGCGTTGCAGACGCATCTGGGGCTGAAACTCTACAACGCGTGGAACGACAACATCCTGTACTTCGGCAAAAGCAGCGAGGACGGCAGTAACTTCATTCTGGTGGCCGTGAGTCTCGACCCGTTCAACGCCCAGGAGGCCAATTTCGAGTTGCCGCTGTGGGAGATGGGCCTGCCGGATGACGCCCAGACCCAAGGCGAAGACTTGATGACCGGCCACCGTTGGACTTGGTACGGCAAGACCCAGTGGATGCGCATCGAGCCGTGGCAACAGCCGTTTGGCATTTGGCGCATTACCGTTTCCTGAATCGACACCGATCTCCAAACCACTGGAGATCAAATGTGGGAGCGGGCTTGCTCGCGAAAGCGAAGTGTCAGTCTCCGAATCGGTCCACTGATATACCGCTTTCGCGAGCAAGCCCGCTCCCACATTGACCGAGTTCCTTCAGGCAGAATTTTTCGAATTCCCAGGAGTTTCCAATGGCGAAGAAACCCAAGGCTGCCACCTTTATCAAAGACCCGCTCTGGTACAAGGACGCGGTGATTTATCAGGTTCACGTCAAATCCTATTTCGACTCCAACAACGACGGCATCGGTGACTTTCCCGGGCTGATCGCCAAGCTTGACTACATCGCCGACCTCGGCGTGAACACCATCTGGCTGCTGCCGTTCTATCCCTCGCCACGCCGTGATGATGGCTACGACATCGCCGAGTACCGTGGCGTGCACAGCGACTACGGAACCATGGCCGACGCCAAGCGCTTTATCGCCGAAGCCCACAAACGCGGGTTGCGGGTCATCACCGAACTGGTGATCAACCACACGTCGGACCAGCACCCGTGGTTTCAGCGCGCTCGCAAGGCCAAGCCGGGTTCGGCAGCGCGGGACTTCTACGTGTGGTCCGATGACGACCAGAAATACGACGGCACCCGCATCATTTTCCTCGACACCGAAAAGTCCAACTGGACCTGGGACCCGGTCGCCGGCCAATACTTCTGGCACCGCTTCTATTCCCACCAGCCGGACCTCAACTTCGACAACCCGCAGGTCATGAAAGCCGTGCTGTCGGTGATGCGCTACTGGCTCGACATGGGCATCGACGGCCTGCGCCTGGATGCCATCCCGTACCTGATCGAACGCGACGGCACCAACAACGAAAACCTCCCGGAAACCCACGATCTGCTCAAGCAGATCCGCGCCGAGATCGACGCCAACTACCCCGACCGCATGCTCCTGGCCGAAGCCAACCAATGGCCGGAAGACACCCAGCTGTACTTCGGGGACAAAAAGGGCGATGACGGCGACGAATGCCACATGGCGTTCCACTTCCCGCTGATGCCGCGCATGTACATGGCGCTGGCCCAGGAAGACCGTTTTCCGATTACCGACATCCTGCGCCAGACCCCGGAGATCCCGACCAATTGCCAATGGGCAATTTTCCTGCGCAACCACGATGAACTGACCCTGGAAATGGTCACCGACAAAGAGCGCGACTACCTCTGGAACTACTATGCCGCCGACCGCCGTGCGCGCATCAACCTGGGGATTCGCCGGCGCCTGGCGCCGTTGATGGAGCGTGACCGCCGCCGCATCGAGTTGCTCAACAGCCTGCTGCTGTCGATGCCTGGCACGCCGACCCTGTACTACGGCGATGAAATCGGCATGGGCGACAACATCTACCTCGGCGACCGCGACGGCGTGCGCACGCCGATGCAATGGTCCATCGACCGCAACGGCGGCTTCTCCCGCGCCGACCCGGCAAGCCTGGTATTGCCGCCGATCATGGACCCTCAATACGGCTACCAGTCGGTCAACGTCGAAACCCAGACACAAGACCCGCACTCGTTGCTGAACTGGACCCGACGCATGCTGGCCGTGCGTAAACAGTCCAAGGCTTTCGGTCGCGGCAGTCTGAAAATGCTCTCGCCCACCAACCGCCGCATCCTGGCGTATACCCGCGAATTCGTGGGCGCCGATGGCAAGAATGAAATCATCCTCTGCGTGGCCAACGTTTCCCGCAGCGCCCAGGCCGCCGAACTCGATCTTTCAGCGTTCGCCGGCATGGTCCCGGTGGAGATGCTCGGCGGCAATGCTTTCCCGCCCATTGGCCAGCTGAATTTCCTGCTGACGCTGGCACCGTACGGCTTCTATTGGTTCGTGCTTGCGGCGGAAAACCAGATGCCGAGCTGGCATGTGGAGCCGGCGCAAAGCATCCCGGACTTCACCACCCTGGTGCTGAAGAAACGCATGGAAGAACTGCTCGAAGCACCGTGCCGCACCACCCTGGAACAAAATGCCTTGCCCGTGTGGCTGCCCAAGCGCCGCTGGTTTGCCAGCAAGGACACGGCAATCGATGCCGTGCACATCGCTTACGGCGTGCGCTTTGGCGACCCGCAGCATCCGGTGTTGCTCAGTGAAATTGAAGTCACCAGTGCCGGGCAGGTCAGCCGCTATCAGCTGCCGTTCGGCTTCCTCGGCGAAGACCAGTTCACCAGCGCCTTGCCGCAACAACTGGCGCTTGCCCGTGTGCGGCGAGTGCGTCAGGTGGGCTTGGTGACCGATGCCTTCAGCCTCGACACCTATATCCGCGGCGTGATCCAAGGCCTGCAGGCCAAAACCGTCCTCGACTCCACCGATGGCGAGATTCGCTTCGAGCCCACGGCGCAGTTGGCCAAACTGGAATTGAACGACGAGTCGGAAGTGCGCTACCTCGCCGCCGAACAGTCCAACAGCTCAGTGGTGGTGGGCGGCAGCCTGGTGCTCAAGTTGATTCGCAAAGTCAGCGCCGGGGTTCACCCGGAACTGGAAATGGGCGCCTACCTGACCGAAGCTGGCTACGAACATATCTCGCCGCTGCTGGGTTCGGTGATTCGCCATGACGCCGACGGCCAGGACAACCTGCTGATGATTGCCCAGGGTTATCTCAGCAACCAGGGCGACGCCTGGGGCTGGACCCAGAACAACCTGGAACGGGCGATTCGCGACGAACTGGCCGAAGCCATCTCCGAGCAGGAACAGCACTACAACGCCCTCGGCGAACTGGCGGATTTTGCCGGTTTGCTCGGCCAGCGCCTCGGTGAAATGCATCAAGTGCTGGCAGCACCGACCGCCAACAAGGCCTTCAAGCCCGAGGTTACGTCCCTCAAGGACAGCCAGGGCTGGGCCAAGCATGTGGGCGCACAAATCGACCGTGCGTTGCAGTTGCTTAAGCAGCATCAAACCAAGTTGAACCCTGCCGATCAGGCATTGGTCAGTGCTTTACTGGATCAGAAAAAGGCCATCGCCAGTTACGTTCAGGACCTGGCGAAAGCCACGGTGGGCGGGTTGCGCATTCGCGTGCATGGCGACCTGCACCTGGGCCAGGTACTGGTGGTGAAAGGTGATGCCTACCTGATCGACTTCGAGGGCGAACCGGCGCGGCCGCTGCATGAACGTCGCGGCAAACACAGCCCGTACAAGGATGTGAGCGGGGTGCTACGGTCGTTTGATTACGCGGCGGCCATGGCGGTGAATGTGCAGGGGGTCGATCAGTCGCCTGAGGCCAATGCGTCCCGGCAACGGGTCGCCGATCGCTACTTGCATGAAGCCAGGCAGGCATTTATCCAGGCCTATCACGCTGCCACGACTACACTGGCCCATGACTGGCAGGATGCCAAAGGCCAGGACGCAGCGCTGGCGTTGTTCAGCCTGGAGAAGGCCGCGTACGAAGTGGCCTACGAAGCAGAGAATCGCCCAAGCTGGTTACCAGTGCCGTTGCAAGGTTTGCACGGGCTGCTCAGCGGGCTGAAACCATTATCGAAAACTGCACGCGGTGGGGAGTCGTCATGAGTTTTACAAGCAAAGAACCGCTGCAGCCAAAGTTGAGTGTGATGCCAGCGTCCAAGGACATCGAGGCGTTGGTGCGCGCAGAGCACCATGACCCGTTCTCGATCCTTGGGCCCCACGATGACGAACAGGGTGGCCAGTTCATTCGCGCCTTCCTGCCGGAAGCCTTGAGTGTCCAGGTGCTGGCCCGTGACAGCGGCGAGCACATTGGCAGCCTCGATGCGACCCAGGTGCCCGGCTTGTTTGTCGGCCATTTCGGCAGCCGCCAGGCGTACCTGCTGAAGATCCAGTGGGCCGGTGGCGAGCAGGTCACCGAAGACCCTTACAGCTTCCAGCAACTGCTGTTGGGCGAAATGGACCTGTACCTGTTCGCCGAAGGCAATCACCGCGACCTGAGCAGTTGCCTCGGCGCACAAGTGGCCAGCGTCGACGGCGTCGAGGGCGTGCGCTTTGCCGTATGGGCACCGAATGCCCGCCGCGTGTCGGTGGTGGGCGACTTCAACATCTGGGACGGGCGCCGCCATCCAATGCGCCTGCGCCATCCGTCCGGGGTCTGGGAAATCTTCATCCCGGGCCTGCAACCGGGCGCCGCCTACAAGTATGAAATTCTGGGTGCCCACGGGATCCTGCCGCTCAAGGCCGACCCCATGGCCCTGGCCACGCAGATGCCGCCGGATACCGCGTCCAAAGTCGCTCCGCCGCTGCAAGTCGACTGGCAGGACCATGACTGGATGCAATCGCGCGGCGAGCGGCAAAAACCC
This sequence comes from Pseudomonas sp. SED1, assembly GCF_034044025.1. Classification (NCBI taxonomy): domain Bacteria; kingdom Pseudomonadati; phylum Pseudomonadota; class Gammaproteobacteria; order Pseudomonadales; family Pseudomonadaceae; genus Pseudomonas; species Pseudomonas sp. SED1. Next base: position 84,125 of record NZ_JAXCIS010000238.1, on the reverse strand, counting down.
AGCGCGCCGCTGTCGATCTACGAGTTGCATGCGGGTTCCTGGCAGTGCGAACTGGACGAAGTCGGCGAAGTGTCGCGCCAGTACAGTTGGCGCGAGCTGACCGAGCGCTTGATTCCGTACGTGCAGCAGTTGGGCTTCACCCATATCGAACTGATGCCGATCATGGAGCACCCGTTTGGCGGTTCCTGGGGCTATCAGGCGCTGTCGCAATTTGCGCCCACGGCGCGTTTCGGCTCGCCGGAGGATTTCGCGTACTTCGTCAATGCCTGCCACCAGGCCGACATCGGCGTGATCCTCGATTGGGTGCCGGCGCATTTTCCCACCGACACCCATGGCCTGGCGCAATTCGACGGCACCGCGCTTTACGAATACGCCAACCCGCTGGAAGGCTTCCACCAGGATTGGGATACCCTGATCTACAACCTAGGGCGCACCGAAGTCCATGGCTTCATGCTGGCGTCGGCGCTGCACTGGCTCAAGCACTTCCATATCGACGGCCTGCGAGTGGATGCCGTGGCGTCGATGCTGTATCGCGACTATTCGCGCAAGGCTGGTGAATGGGTGCCGAACCGCCACGGAGGTCGTGAAAATCTCGAAGCCATCGACTTCCTGCGTCACCTCAACGACGTGGTCGCCCTGGAAGCCCCAGGCGCACTGGTGATCGCCGAGGAATCCACCGCATGGCCCGGCGTAAGCCAGCCGACCCAACAGGGCGGCCTGGGTTTCAACTACAAATGGAACATGGGCTGGATGCACGATTCGCTGCACTACATCCAGCAAGACCCGGTGTACCGCGCCCACCATCACAACGAGCTGAGTTTCGGCCTGGTGTATGCCTGGTCCGAGCGTTTTATCCTGCCGATTTCCCACGATGAAGTGGTGCACGGCAAACACTCGCTGATCGACAAGATGCCCGGGGACCGCTGGCAGAAGTTTGCCAACCTGCGGGCTTACCTGAGCTTCATGTGGATGCATCCGGGCAAGAAGCTGCTGTTCATGGGCTGCGAGTTCGGCCAATGGCGCGAGTGGAACCACGATCAGCAACTGGACTGGTACCTGCTGCAATACCCTGAACACCGGGGCGTGCAGAAACTGGTGGGTGACCTCAACCGCCTGTACCGCGAAGAACCCGCACTGCACGACCAGGACGACGCGCCACAGGGCTTCCAGTGGCTGATCGGCGACGATGCGATCAACAGCGTCTACGCCTGGCTGCGCTGGAGCAAGGACGGCAGGCCGGTGCTGGTGGTGGCCAACTTCACGCCGGTGCCACGCGAGGCCTACAAGGTCGGCGTGCCATTTGCCGGGCGCTGGAGCGAAGTGATCAACAGCGATGCCGACACTTATGCCGGTTCCAACTTTGGCAACGGTGGCGGGGCGTTTACGGAGGACGAGCCCAAGCATGGGCAGCCGTTGTCGCTGTCGCTGAACCTGCCGCCATTGGGCGTGCTGATCCTGCGACCGGAAGCCTGACACGCCTCTTGTAGGAGCGAGCTTGCTCGCGAAGACCGTTAACGATAACGCGGCTAATCTGGATGAGCGCGGTGTCTTGATGTTTTTCGCGAGCAAGCGCGCTCCTACAGGTTAGAAGTCGACCCTTATGCCAATCGTGCCCTTGCGCCCATTCAGCTGATTGCTGTCCAGATTGCTGTTGTACCCCACCTCGCCATACACACTGACGGTGCTCGATACCTGCAGCGTCGTCCCGGTGCTGATGTCCAGCGTGGTGGACTTTTGTTCGGTGTTGATGTCCGTGCTGTCATTGAACGTGACGGTGTTATTCCCGGCGCTGGCGTGCCACACGTTGGTACGCACATAAGGCAGCAGGGGCATGCCGCTCACGCTGTAGCTGCCCTTGAGGCGAATACCAAGGCGGGTGACGACGTTAGTGTCGGCGCTGAATGAGACATCTGAAATCCCGTCATTCTGGCTGTCCAGATAGCTACGATCGACAATCACCTGGGCCTGCGGCTCAACCTCCCAGTGTTCAGACACCGCAAACGGCATTCCCACCTCCACGGACCCCAGTACGTTGTGGCCCTTGGTCGGCAGTTTGAGGCCCCGGTCGGATTCACTGTGGCCATCGAACCGTGTACCCATCAGCACGAAATCGATATAGGCGCGGTTGGCGCCGATGAGCGTCCAATACGCGCCCAAGCTGTCACCGCGCAGGGTGGTGTTGCCGGCGTCCTTGCCTTGAAAACCGCTATTGAATCCCGCCACATTGCCCGTCAGGCGGCTGTGGCCGACAAAGAATCCGAAGCGTTGGGTCAGGCCAGCGTCGTCGGTCCAGGCATACAGGTCAGTGCCAACCTGGAAACCGGATATCGAGCTGTCCAGTGATGGGCTGACGGTACCGGCGAATGATTGCCGCGTGCTGCTGCCATACACCCGGCCCCAACCTGCCGCTAAAGCGCCAGGTTGCCGTTGCAGGCTTTGGTCACCCATGCGTTCGTGGTAGGTGCCCAGCATGCCTTGGACCATCTGTTGTACGGCGGGAAACAGCACGGCGTACACCGGGACTTCCGGGCGATAGATCGGTATCGGTTCTTCGCCTGGGAAAATCCCCGGAAGGTCCGGCGTGCCATCGGCCGGGACGGGTGGGAGGATGCCCACTGGGTCGTCAGGATCCTCAGGGTCAACAGGGTTGGGCAGCGGCGGCGCCACCACTGCGGATCGCAGGAACCAGTTTTGCCCGGTGCCCGGCGTCACGCCACCTTTGAACAGGTAGTACTCGTAGGCGCCTGCGGAAACGGCACCACCGCGCAGGGTAAACGCCAGGTCGCTGCTCGTGGCACCGTTAAGCGCCTCAACCACCTGGATGCCGTTTTGCCGGGTCATGGCGCCGGGGCCGGCAAGGTTGGTGACCGTGACGGTGGTGCCGCCTTGCAGCGTGCCCTGGCTCACCACCAGCTTGTCACTGGCCGAACCGTCGGCGCCGAGCACCGATTGCAGCGCCAGTTCGCCGCCATTGCCGGTGTAGTTGCCGTTGACGGTCAGGCTATCGGTCGCGCTGGAGCTGCCGGTGGTCATGTCGATCATGCCACCGTTGTTCAGGTTGGCTTGCTGCCCGGCCGTGAAGGGGCTGATGCTGCCTTGGGACACCTGCAGGGTGGCGCTGCCAAAAATGTTCATCGTGCCGGTGGCCGTAGCGCTGTCACCGAGCTTGAAGTCGCCACCCAGGGTCAGGCGCGAATTGTTGTCCAGGTTGATCGTTTCCCAGTTGATATAGCGGGTTGGCGTGGCGGATTGGGTGTTGTCGAAGGTCAGGGTGTCATTACCCAAACCACCGTCCAGCCGCGGTGTAGAGGCCAGGGTGGTTTCTGTCAGGTTGTGCAGGAAACCCTTGTCAGCGCCTTCGCCCATGAGGATTTCCTTATGGATCAGGCCACCGCCTTCCCAACTGAACTCATCGTCGCCAAAACTGGCGAGGATCTGCCCATCTATCTCACCGCCGCTGACTTTGATGATGTCGTTGCCGCCGCTGACGCTGATATTGCCACCGACGGTTCCTCCGGAAACCAGGATGGTATCGTTTCCGAAGCCGGTGACCAGATTGCCAAAGATTTCTCCCCCCCTCAGGTCGAACAGGTTGTTGTCGAGCTTCATGTCGACCCGTCCGATGCTGCCACCGGTCATCAGCGCAATATCGCCGTCTTCAAACGCACCGATGATCTTTCCGCTGCTCATGGTGAACTCGTCATGACCGTCGCCCTGAGCCAGTGAGGTGACGTTACCACCGCTCTGGAAGTACTGATCGACCCCATCACCCTGGGAGATTGCACCGGAACTGCCCCCGCTGATTTGCGCGATATCACGGCCTGAGCCTTGAGTCACTGTGCCGGAGATATTGCCATTGAACAGCTGAAAGATATTTCTTCCGTCGCCTTGGTTGATCGCGCCATTGATCGCGCCGGAATCCATCGTGACCCGATCATCACCCGCGCCATAGGTCACGTTACCGACGATGATGCCGGTGCCACCGACGGGGAACTCCAGGACGTTGCTTCCTTGTAAATCCGTCAGCGTGCCGGCACTGCCATCGCGGCAAAGGGTGGTGTCGTCGCCAGCGGTTATGACCAGCGTACAGGCAGCCTGCGCGGGGAGGGGCCAATTGAGCAACAGCGTCGTCACGCTGCAGACGCCCAGATACGTCACTGATGAAAACCGTGTGCTCATGATTCGCCCTCCCTGCAAGCCGGTATTCCAAGCTAGCCACACAGAGAGAGCGTTCGCTACTGTCAGAAGTTACAGGTATAGACGAGTGGGTGCGCCTACAAAAATACAATCTCATACGGCTCGCGCATGCGCTCCAGCAGCACTTGAGCCAGATTCGGCGCCAGGCCAATTTCCGGGTCGCCCGCCAATTGGCTGGCATAGGCGTGGGCAGCATGCAGCTTGCGGGCGACGCTCCAGGTGTCGAGCCGGACTTTGCGTGCGCGCTGCCAGGGGATTGCCGAGGTCTCTCGCGCGGGCCAATGCCAGGCCCAGATCGGCAGTTCATTCAGGTGCACGCCTTTGAGCGCACAGGCTTTGGCAGCGGCGCGGCCGACGGCGTCATGGTCATCATTGCCGTCGTTGCGCCAGGTCGTGAACACCACGTCGCCGGGTTGCAGGTAGCGCGCGATGAACTGGCTCATCTGCTGTTCCCGCACCGCCAGGGCGTTGTCGGCAAAGCCGCCGCGAATCCATTTCAGGCTGTGCAGGGGCACCCCCAGGCGGCGCAGGGCTTCCACACTTTCCTGGGGCCGCACCACGCTCAAGCGTTTGGCCGGCCACACGCTGGACCCCGGGTGGCTGGCGCTGCCGTCGGTAATCGAGATTAGTTGCAGAGGATATTCAAGGGTGCTGAGCAATTGCAGCAGACCGCCACAGGCGATCACTTCGTCGCCGGGATGCGGAGCGATGACCACCACGCGAGCGCCGGCAGGTACCAGGGTTGCGGGATTGATGGCAGGGATTTGCGCGAGTTGCGGGGCGCTGTTCCAGATTTGCGCGGGGCCCCGGCGGTTGTCACTTAACAGTGCAGGCTTCATGAGTGTCACGTCCTTGTTCATCGGTGGTGCAGGCCGTACCCCGTTGACGGGACGGCTCTTGTGGGACGCGAGCGTCATCCAATGCACGCTCGCGGCGCTACGGCGTTCCAACCCTGGATTGCCGTGCAAGGAATAGTGATGATAGTTATGAATCGCCGCTTTAACACCGCCGAGTGTCGCAATTTTTTCAGGAGGCTTGCATCAGGCTCTTCAGGTAGTCACCGAAGCCGCCCTGTGCGCGGCAATCCAGGCGGGCGCTGGTAATCACCTGGGGCGAGTGACTCCAGGCAATGGAAGCCCCGCAGCGCTCCAGTTGGCGTACCAGCTCCACGTCTTCATGGCAGGGCAACGGCTCAAAACCGCCGGCCCGCACGTACGCACCCGCGCTGATCCCCAGGTTGGCACCGTGAATATGCCGATGCCCGTCCCGGGCCTCATAGGCCTGGTGATAGCGAATTTGCGCCGCCGGGTCGAAGTCTTCGCTCCAGGCATCCACCGTCACCGTGCCACACACCGCATCCACACCCAGGGCCAGTTGCGCCACCAACCAATCGGGGGCGACGCGGCTGTCGGCGTCAGTGCAGGAAATCCAGCGCGCGCCATTGTTGAGCAAGTGCCGCGCGCCCACGCCACGCACGTGGCCCACGTTACGCGCCTGCACTTCCAGGGTTTGTACCTGGTATTCGCGGGCGATCATCGCGCTGCGATCGCTGCAACTGTCGAGCACCGTAAGAATCTGCACCTCTTCACCCAGCAGACCTGGATGACTGGCCGCGACCATTGCGGCTTTCAGGCATTCAGGCAGCAGTTTTTCTTCGTTATGCACGGGTATCAGGATGCCGATCATCGCAGTCCCTCCAGGGTGGCGACCGTAGTGCCGTCCCGGCTCCACAGGTCCAGTAGAAAATCGCTTTCGTGATGCTGCACCAGGTGTGGCATGTCGAGTCGCTGGGCAAGGCGCGCGTGCACCTGTTCGGCTGTCTGCGGGCAACCGTCGATGGGCGGGCGCCAATGGCAGGCGAGGATTTGTCCGTCAGGCGTCAGGCAGGCCAGGGCGCGATCGATCAGCCCGTCAAAGTCCTTCGGGTCCAGGTAGTAACACAGCTCGCTGAGCACGATCAGCTCGAAGGTCTCGCTGGGCCATTGCTCGGGCAGGCGGCTCTGCTGCACGGTGGCGTGGCTGAAGCCGCGCAGCCGCGCCTGTGCCAGGCTGACCGCCGCTTGCGCCGTGTCACAGCACAGCAGGCGGTCACAGCGCGGGGCCAGCTCGAAGCTCAGCTCCCCGTTGGCGCAGCCAGGCTCGAAAATCGAGGCGTAGCGGGGCCGGGTCAGCAGGGCCAGGGTCAGGGCCCGCTTGCGCCGCTCGTACCAGCGTTGGCGAAAGGCCCAAGGGTCGTCGTTGCCGGCAAACAGCTCATCGAAGTAGGGGGTGGCGACGCTCATACAAACACCACTTCAAAGGGTTGCAACAGGCGCTCCAGCACATAAGGTGCGAGCACCGGCGGCAGGCCGATCTGCGGGTCGCCCTCCAACTGGCTGGCGAACGCATGGATTGCATGCCGTTTACGGGCCACGGCTTCAGGTGTCAGGAGGATTTTGCGAGCGCGATCCCAAGGCACCTGGCTGTCTTCCGGGGTTGCCCAATGCCAGGTCCATACGGGCAGCTCCAGCAAGGTTGCGCCCACGGCCCGGGTCGCCTTGGCACTGGCACGGCCCACGGCCTCGTGGTCGCAATGGCCGTCTTCGCGCCAGGTGGTGAAGACCACGTCGCCGGGCTTGAGGTAGCGTTCGATGAAGCGGCCCAGGTCTTCTTCGCCCGCGGCGACCTGGCTGTCGCTGAACCCGGCCCGCAACCATTTGAGGCTGTGCAATGGCAAACCCAGTCGGTGCAGGGCCTGCGCCGACTCTTGCGGGCGCACCACGCTCAGGCGTTCCACCGGCCAGCGGCGTGACCCGGGATGACTGGCGCTGCCATCGGTGACGGAGATCAGCAGGATGGGCCGGTCCAGCGCGGCAAGGCCTTGCAACAGGCCGCCGCAGCCAAGGACTTCGTCGTCCGGATGCGGGGCGATGATCACGGCGCGGCTGCCCTCAGGCACCAGTTCGGCAATGTCCACGCAAGGCAGCTCGGCCAGTCGCGACGAGCTCTGCCACAGGTGCAAGGGAGTGCCCTGGCCGACGATTGGATTGATCTTCATAGTTCCCATCTCCCTGGGCGCTCTTCGGCGACCTGTTGACCAAGGGCGGCCAGGTCGCGCTCGGCGTGACTTTGCCGCAGGTACACCGGCAAGTCGGCAATCAGCTGCGCAAAATGCGGGTCCTTGCAATACGGCCCGGCCCCCAGTGCTCGGCCAACATGGTGAATCACCTGGTCGACGGTTTCTTCAATGCAGGCGCGGGCCTGTTGTGCCAATAGCCGGGCATCGGCCTTGGGCTGCCGGTCGATGTGGTTGGCGCTGTCGCGCAGCACACAGGCCGCACTGTGCAAGGCGCTGTCGACGCTGCCAAGGTGAGCCAGGGCGTGGGGCTCCGGGCGTTTTGCGCACTGCTCGCGCAAAGCCTCAGCCAAGCGTTGTGCCGCGCCGTACCAGCAGGCGGCGATCCCGATGCCGCCTTGCCAGAAGCCCGGGCGGGCCAGGTAGTCTCCGGGCTTGCCGATCGCCAGGCCAACGGCGTCGCTGAACAGCACTTCAACACTGCCGGTCTCCGCCATGCCCACGGCGGCCCAGCCGTCATCGGTGACCGTCACGCCCGGCTGGTGCATTTCCACCGCAACCAGTTGCTGGCGATCCTCTTCGTCCCACGCCGTTAGTAACCCGTGGCTGACAACCGCGGCGCCCGAGCACCAAGCCTTGCGGCCCTCCAGCCGCACACGCTGGCCGTCACGCCGGATCCGCACCTTCGCGGTTGGCGGCTCGGCGGCCCACATGCCCCACGTACTGCCAACAGGCGGCAAGGGGCTGTCGAGTTCAGCGATGATCGCCAGGGCGTCAGTGTGGCCTTCAAACAATTTGCACAGCCGCAGGTCATGGCCGGCGACTTGCGCCAGCCGGCTGAAGCGTTCCAGAGTTTGCCCGCTGCCCGGCAAGGGCAGTTGGTCCAGGCCTTCCTCCACCAAAGCCCTCAGCGCAGCGCCAAGGGCCTGGGTGTCCGGGTAATCCCGGTAGCCGCGAAGAAATTCATGCAAGGCCATGTCACACCTCGTCCTCATGCTGCAATTCAAACAGCAGCAGCGAACGCCCGGTGACGGCGTATTCGTGATCGAAATCGAAGCGCTCCTGACCCCGCACCGCCGGCTCGTTGGTGTCGAGCATGCACGTCCAGAAGCCGCCATCCGGCACCGGTGGCAGGCGGAAATTGACCATGTCGTGGTGGGCGTTGACCACCAGCAACAAGGTGGCATCGGCCCCCGGGCGGCGAATCCCGGTTTCCTGGGCGCGCCCATCCATCAGCATGCCGAGGCAGCGGCCGTGGCTGTCTTGCCATTGCTCGATGGTCATTTCATCACCGCTCGGCGCGAGCCAAGTGACGTCCTTGACGCCGATGTCTTCGTTGTAGTCGCCCACCAGGAAGCGTCCGCGACGCAGGATCGGGTACGCCAGGCGCAGCTTGATCAGGCGCTTGACGAACTTGAGCAGGGCCTTGCCGTCTTCATCCAGTTCCCAGTTGATCCAGCCGATCTCGCTGTCCTGACAATAGGCGTTGTTATTGCCGTGCTGGGTGCGGGCGAACTCGTCACCGGCCACCAGCATCGGCGTGCCCTGGGCCAGCAGCAGGGTGGCGAAGAAATTGCGCATCTGGCGCAGGCGCAGTGCGTTGATTTCCGGGTCGTCGGTGGGGCCTTCGACACCGTGGTTCCACGACAGGTTGTTGTTGCTGCCGTCCTGGTTGTTCTCGTCGTTGGCTTCGTTGTGCTTGTCGTTGTAGGACACTAGGTCGTGCAGGGTGAAACCGTCGTGGGCGGTGATGAAGTTCACCGAGCTGTATGGCCGCCGACCCCGCTGGTTGAACATCTCGCCCGAGGCCGTCATGCGCCCGGCGAAGTCCGCCAGTTGGCCGTCGTCGCCTTTCCAGAACGAGCGCACGGTATCGCGGAAGCGGTCGTTCCATTCCACCCAGCCCGGCGGGAAGCCACCGACCTGATAACCACCTGGGCCGCAGTCCCACGGCTCGGCAATCATTTTCACCTGGCGCAGCACCGGGTCCTGGCGGCAGGCCACGAGGAAACTGTGGCGCTCGTCGAAACCGTCGCGGTAGCGGCCAAGGATGGTTGCCAGGTCGAAGCGGAAACCGTCGACGTGCATCTCGGTGGCCCAGTAGCGCAACGAGTCCGTGACCATCTGCAGCACACACGGGTGGCTCAGGTCGAGGGTGTTGCCGGTGCCGGAATCGTTGATGTAGAAGCGCTTGTCATCGGGCATCAGGCGGTAGTACGAGGCGTTGTCGATGCCGCGCATGGACAGGGTCGGGCCTTGCTCGTTGCCTTCGGCGGTGTGGTTGTAGACCACGTCCAGGATCACTTCCAGCTTGGCTTCATGCAGGTGCGCAACCATCTCCTTGAATTCGGCGATCTTGCCGCTGGCCAGGTAGCGCGGGTCTGGGGCAAAGAACGCAATGCTGTTGTAGCCCCAGTAGTTGGTCATGCCTTTTTGCAGCAGGTGCTGGTCGTTGACGAAGGCGTGCACCGGTAGCAGTTCCACCGACGACACACCCAACTGGCGAATGTGCTTGAGCACATCGTCAACCATCAGCCCGGCGCAGGTACCGCGCACTTCTTCAGGCACCGAAGGGTGGCGCATGGTGATGCCGCGCAAATGGGTTTCATAAATGATCGTGCGGTCCCACGGCGTGCGTACCGGCTGGTCATTGCCCCAGGTGTGGGCCGGGTCGATGACTTTGCACTTGGGCACGAAGGGCGCGCTGTCGCGTTCGTCGAAACTGAGGTCGGCATCGGGGTGGCCGATGGTGTAGCCAAACAGTGCTTCCGACCATTTGAGTTCGCCCACCAACTGCTTGGCATAGGGGTCGATCAGCAGTTTGTTGTGGTTGAAGCGATGACCGTTGGCCGGGTCATAGGGACCGTACACGCGATAGCCGTAGATCAGCCCGGGATGGGCGTCGGGCAGGTAGCCGTGGAAGGTCTCGTCGGTGTATTCGGGGAGTTCGATACGTTCAAGCTCGACTTCGCCGCTGTCGTCGAAGATGCACAGTTCGACTTTGGTGGCGTTGGCCGAGAACAGCGCAAAGTTAACCCCAAGACCGTCCCAGGTCGCGCCGAGGGGGAAGGGCAAACCTTCACGAATCCGCGACGGCTCGTTTTCCGGCGTCGATTTGGGCTTGTTGGGTTTGCTCATGGAAGTGCTCCTGCAAGTAGTTTTTCCAGGCCGAACGGGGCCTTTCTGGCGTGAAGCCAGTTAAATATCGTGGGTTGGACGGCCTCCTGCGGTGCGGGCGCACGCGCAGGAGGATCTTCGGGTCAGGGCGCCTTGGGCTTCTTCGCAGCAGGCTTCTTCGCCGCCGGCACTGCGCTTGGCTTGGCTGCCGCTTTGGGCGCTGCCGCCGCCGGCTTGGCTTTAGGCTTGGCCTTGGCGGCCGCCTTGGGCGATTTGGATGGCGTCAACGCTTCGGCTTCCGCCAGCTTGCGCGCCATCTCCCAGTGTCGCGCGTCCTCGCCGTGGGGTTTGCCTTCCGACTCCCAGATCTGATGCGCCAGTTCGCGTATGCGTTTGTCTTCAGTACTCATCGCAATGCTCCTCACAGAAAATTTTCAGCTTTCTTGATCATCAGGATTGATAAAGACATTGACCGGGAAATCCCCCAGGGCAGCGCTGATCATGAGCTCCTTGTTTGGTGTGACTGCGCCTGTTCGGAAAAGTCCCTTCCAATTTCGGGTTGGTGCGGCGAACGGTAAACGGACCCGGGTATCGCCCCAAATCTGCGCGTTGATCAGCGGATGCACACCGTTTTCAAGCAGCCGATGAGGCCAGCGCGGCACCACCACGAGCAGCTGTTTACCCTGGTATTCGCGGTAGAAAGCGACCACCCGTTCGGCGTGCTCGCCCACCACTTCCAGAGGTTCGTAAGTGCCCTGGCGAAACAGCTGCGGGTACGTCTTGCGCAGCGCCAGGACCTGGCCGATCAATGCCTGTTTTATACGCCCGTCATGCCAGTTGAACATCAGCTCGCCGATGTCCGGCGGCGTGTGCAACCTCTTTTCTCGCGCGTGAAAATCCACCGGCCGGCGGTTATCAGGGTCTACCAGAGTGAAGTCCCAGAACTCATCGCCCTGATACAGATCCGGCACGCCCGGCACGGTGAGGCGAAGCAAGGATTGCGCCAGCCCGTTGACCGCGCCTGCCGGGGCGATGGCCTGGGCGGCTGCGCCGATGGCGTCGCGCAGGGCCTTGCCGGAGTCTTCCAGCAGCAGCCGTGACAGGAACGCTTCGACACCTTGTTCATACAGCTCGTTAGGCGCGCTCCAGCTGCTTTGCAGCTTGGCCTCGCGCAGGGCTTTTTGTTGCCACTGCCAGAGGCGCTGATGATAGTCCGCCAGGCCCTCGGCATCATCGCGATGCAGGTCCAGCGGCCAACTGCCGAGCAGCACCTGATAGAGGATCAACTCATCACCGGCTGATGGAGTGTTGGCATCGCTGCGCAAACGGGCGGCGTGGGTGCGCCATTGCTCCACCTGCTCGGCATACCACTCGGCGCATTCGCTGAGCACCGCCAGGCGTGCACGGGTGTCTTCGCCGCGCTTGTGATCGTGGGTCGCGGTGGCCAGCAGGTTGTCGGGGAAGGTGCGCAGGCGCTGCTGGTTGACGGCGTGGAAGTCCGCCAGCGGTGCGCTGAATTGTTCGGTGCTGAAGCCCACGTCATTGCGCGACAGCAACACGCCCGAGCGATAGAACGCGGTGTCTTCCACGGCCTTGGCGGCCGCCGGTGAGGTCAGTTGCTGGAAGCGCACGCAGGCATGCTTGAGCATCTTGCGTTCGCGGCCCAATGGGCGGTCGCGCCAGGGTTGGCCGCCGAGCCATTTTTCCAGGTAGTCGAGCACCGGCCAGTCGCCTTCGCTCAAGGTGCTGCGGGCACCTGCCAGGGCTTGCAGGAAAAATACGTCGTCCAGTTCGCTGCGGCCCCGGGCGCTGATGTAGGTGCGGTACACCGGGAAGTGCACGATCAGTTCCTGCAATGCCCGGCGAATTGCACCCAGGGTCAGGTCGCGGCTCATCACATCGTCCCGGGCCACTTGCAGCAGGGCCTGGGCCACGCTTTCAAAGTCGCCGGCCAGGGAGCCGTTGAGTATCTGCTGGCGAGCCAGCCAGGCTTCTTCGATAAACGAAGAGGGGCGTTCGGTGTGGCGCGTCCACAACTCGGCCAGGGGCTCGAAGCCATCCGGGTCGTGTTGCAGCAACGACAGCTGGTTCATGAATTCGTAGCCGGTGGTGCCGTCCACTTGCCAGTCTTCGCGCAGGGTTTCGCCTTCGCCGAGGATCTTCTCGACGAAGATCGGCAAGTGCCGCCCACCGGCCAGGGAATCCACCCGGCGGCGCAGTTTGCGGCAATAACCGCGAGGGTCGGCGAGGCCGTCGATATGGTCGATACGCAGGCCATCGATCAGGCCTTCGCTGATCAGCTGGAAGATCTTGCCATGGGTGGCCTCGAACACCGCGCTGCGTTCAACCCGCAGGCCGCCCAGCTCGTTGACGTCAAAGAAGCGCCGCCAGTTGATATCGTCCGCCGCCGTGCGCCAACTGGCCAGGCGATAGCTTTGTTGTTCCAGCAGGTTGTGCAGGCGGGCGAAGCCTTCAGGCTGGCGCGCGTCGTAGAGGCTGAGGTTGTCTTCGATGGCCTTCAGGGTGTCCGGATCACGGGCAGCTTCGACCAACTCCTGTTTCAGCGCGGCGGCCTGGGGGTAGGCGTCTGGCTGGTAGGCCAGGCCGCTGAAGCGGTCGGCCAGCGTCTTGATCGGCAGCAGTTCGCCGTAATCTCGTGGGCAAATCGGGAAGCGATGTTCGTAGTGCTCGACGTAGAAGCTGCCGTGCTGCGGGTCGAAACGCAGGGGCAGGGCGCCGGTTTGCAGGGCTTCGCCGTAGTCGCTGCCAAGGAACGGCATCAGCAGTTGACCCTTGAGCAGCGGGTCTGGCGAGTGCCATTGAATGTCGAAGAACTCACTGTAGGGACTCAGGCGGCCCCATTCCAGCAGGCCAAGCCACCAGCGGTTATCGGCACCGCCGACGGCCATGTGGTTGGAGACGATGTCGAGGATCAGCCCCATCTCGTGCTCGCGCAGCGCTGCTACCAGCCGGCGCAGCGCCGGTTCGCCGCCCAGTTCGGGATTGACGGTGGTGGGATCGACCACGTCATAGCCGTGCATGGAACCGGCACGGGCACTCAGCAGCGGTGAAGCATAGAGGTGGCTGATGCCCAGTTCGGCAAAGTACGGCACCAACGGTACCGCGTCGTCGAGGGTGAAGCCCTTATGAAATTGCAGGCGCTGGGTGGCCCTTAGCGTCAATGGCTTCATCGGTCACGCTCGTGGGCCTGGATGCGCGCTACGGCCAGCAGCTCAAGGCGGCGGGCGGCGTTTTCATCGTCGAGCAGGGTGGTTGCATCGCCCGCCAGGCGGCGGCGCCAATTCGGATGGGTGTCGGTGGTGCCGGGCAGGTTGGCTTGCTCCTCAACCCCCAGGGCATCCTCCAGCGGCAGCAATACCAACGGTGCCCGGGTGTGGCCCAGGTAGCGCACGCTGGCGTCGATGACATGATCGGTTTCGTTGCGCACTTCATCGGTGAAGTTCTGCGGATCCTGGCTCAAGGCCTGGCGCAGCGCCTGGCGTTCCCGCAGGCGGTGGTCGCTCCATTGTTCGACGGTGGGAGCATCGATCAGCCCCAACTGGATATTCCAGTCGATATCGCGGCTGTGCCACCAGCCGTTGAGGGTCGGTAAATCGTGGGTGCTGGTGGTGGCCAGCGCGTTGTCCGGCCAATCCAGAATCGGCTTGAACTGGCCGTCGTGGTCTTGCTCGAACAACAGCACGCGCATGCCAAGGATCGAGCGGGCGATCAGTTTTTCCCGCAGGCCGTCGGGTACGGTGCCCAGGTCTTCACCGAGGACGATCGCCTGATGGCGGCTCGACTCCAGCGCCAATAAGCGCAGCATGTCGTCCACCGGGTAATACAGGTACGCACCTTCACGCGGTGAGGCATCCATCGGGATCACCCACAGGCGTTGCAGGCCCATCACATGGTCGATGCGCAAGCCGCCGGCATGGGCGAAGTTGGCCCGCAGCATTTCGATAAAAGCGCGAAAGCCATTGCGCTTGAGGCCTTCGGGAGAGAACGCAGAAATGCCCCAACCCTGGCCTGCGCGGTTGAGGATGTCCGGTGGCGCACCCACGGTGAGTTCCGCCAACAGTTCGTCCTGACGGCTCCAGGCCTGGCTGCCGCCGCCGTCAGCGCCTACGGCCAGGTCGGCGATCAGACCGACGCCCATGCCGCTGCCGCGCGCCGCTTGTTGCGCGCGCTCCAGGCAACGGGCGATCAACCATTGGCTGAAGGCGTAGAAGCCGATTTCATCCCGATTGGCTTCGGCAAATTGCACCAGCGCCGGGCTTTGCGGGCTCTGCCAGTCCTCGGGCCAGTGACGCCAGTCGAGGCTCTCGCCGCTGGCCGCACGTTCGGCCTGCACGGCTTCGAAGCGGCAGTGGTTTTCCAGGGCTTCACCGCCAGCCTGGCGGAAGCTCAGGAAGTCGGCGTGTTGCGGGTGGTCGCCCCGGCGGAAGTCTTCATACAGGGTGCGCAACAGGCGCTGCTTGGCTTTGGCAGCGGCCGGCCAATCGATCAGCGATTGCTGCTCAAGGTCATGCAGCTCGTCGGCCAGGTCGCTGGCTTCGATGGCGATTTGCACCGCGCGCTCACCGAGGATGCAGCCGGGGGAGGCGTACAAGCTATTGAGGAACAGGCGGCTGGACGGGGAATACGGGCTGAAGCGTTCGGTGTCGGCGCTGAACATCGCGTGCATCGGGCTGATGGCCAGGGCATCGGCGCCGCGTTCGGCAGCAGAGCGGGCCAGTTGCTCCAGGGCCTGAGTGTCGCCAAAGCCTCCGTCGCCACTGCGTCGCAGGGAATACAGTTGGGCGCTCAGGCCCCAGGCGCGGGCGGTTTCGGTGTCGACCGCTTCAGCGACGGTGTAGCAATGAGTCGGTGCCACGGCCAGGGTGAAATGCTGGTCGGCGATATGCACCTGTTGGTAGCCCACCGGGATCGATCCGGACAACACCGCATTATCGTCCAGGCGCAGGTCCAGCACGCTGTCGTCTTCGAGGTGAATCTGGCACGGCGTACCGGGGGCGAAGTAGCGCGCCAGGTCGAGGCCCGCGCCGCTGTCGACGGTCATCAGGGGCGGCAGGTGCTTGTCTTGCTGCACGCGCTCCAGGTCTTGCAGGCTGGCTTCGATCTCGGTGTCGCTGTCGGCCGGGTGGCCCAGGCCTTTGAGCACGGCGCGCAGGGCGTCGGCTTTGACATGTTGCGGGCGGCCATTCGCGTCGATCCAATCGACGGCCAGGCCCGCTCGGCTGGCGAGTATTTCCAATTGCGCGTCGCTCAAGGGTGCTCTCCAACAGGGGAATGGGTGAGGCTGACGCGGGCGCTGAAGGGGGCCAATTGTTTGGCCCCGCTGGCCTGCGTCACAAATAGGAGGTGCTCGGCGGCCGGGTAGTTCAGAGAATCGGCGCTCAGGTTGAGGTCGATCTGCAGCAGGCTGCCATTGCCCAGGCGCCACCGCGCCGTGACCGCGCCTACCGCCAGCACTTGCGCGCCCAGAGCGACGCTGCCCGGCAGGTGCGGCACGATATGCTGGTGGCGCAGGCTCAGTAGCTGGCGGTAGAGCTGCGAGTCGCCGCAGTCGGCGAGGGCGGGCGCCGAGCGGCGGAAGGTTTGCAGGGAGTTGGGGTCGGGAATCCGTTCGCGGCGTTCGGGGTCGCTGAACGCAGCAAAGTCGGCAAACTCGTTGCGCCGGCCTTCGCGTACCGCCTCGGCCAGCTCGCCGTGGTGGTCGGTGAAGAACAGGAACGGTTCCTCGGCGTTGACTTCGTCGCCCATGAACATCAGCGGGATCATCGGTGACATCAGCAACAAGGTCGTCGCGGCGCTCAGGGCCTGAGGCGAACACAGTTGATGCAGGCGTTCGCCCAGAGCGCGGTTGCCGATCTGGTCGTGGTTCTGCAGGAACAGCACAAAGGCGCTGGGCGGCAGGTGGCCGCTGGGTTCGCCCCGTGCGTGGCCATGGCGCGTGGTGTGGCCCTGGTAGATAAAACCTTCACTCAGGCAGTGGGCCAGTTTGCCGGTGGGGTCTTCGGCGAAGTCGGTGTAGTAAGCGTCGGTTTCGCCGGTGAGCAGCACGTGCAGCGCGTTGTGGCCGTCATCGTTCCACTGCGCATCGAAGCCGCGCTCCAGCAGGCTGGCCTGGTTGAATTCGTTTTCCAGTACCAGCCACACATGGCGGCCAGTGTCGACTTGCTGGCGTACTTTTTGCGCCAGTTCCTCAAGAAATTCGGGATCGTTGATGGCGTGCACGGCGTCCAGGCGCAGGCCGTCGAAGCGGTATTCCAGCAGCCACATCAGCGCGTTGTCGATGAAGAAGTCGCGGACCTCACGTCGATCAAAATCGATGCCGGCGCCCCAGGGTGTGTGCACGTCTTCGCGAAAGAAGCCTTTGGCGTAGGTGCCGAGGTAGTTGCCGTCGGGGCCGAAGTGGTTGTAGACCACATCAAGGATCACCGCGAGGCCATGGTGGTGCGCGCTGTCGATCAACTGTTTCAGTTGCTCGGGCGAACCGTAGGAAGATTGGGGGGCGTAGGGCAGGACGCCGTCGTAGCCCCAGTTGCGTTCGCCGGGGAATTGCGCGATGGGCATCAGCTCAATGGCGGTGACGCCCAGTTCGGCGAGGCGCGGCAGTTGTTTTTCGACCTCGGCGTAGCCCCCCAGTACGCCCACGTGCAACTCGTAGATCACCGCTTCGTGCCATGGCCGGCCTTGCCAGTGGCTTTGGCGCCACTGATAGGCCAGCGGGTCGACCACCACGCTGAAGCCGTGAACGTCCGTGGCCTGTGCCCGGGAAGCCGGGTCGGGAACGTCCTGTTCGCCGTCGATGTTGTAGCGGTAGCGTGTGCCCGGTGGGCATTGCAGCTGCACCACAAACCAGCCATCGGCCTGGGGCAGCATCGCGACCGATTCACCTTCTTCAAATTCAACGCTGACATAAAACGCGTCTGGCGCCCACAAGGCGAAACGGGTGTGTTCCGCATCCAGCATGATCGCGCCGTGGGGCCAGGTTTCCAGAGTCCTTGACGGCATCTATGAAGACCTCTTTTTTACTGTTTCCCCGATCTTCCCAGCGCTTTCGCTACCAGTTGCTCATAAAGTTCGGCATAGGGTTCCACTGCCTGGCACCAGTTGAACGGTGCGGCCATAGCCCGGCAACGCATGGCGTTGAGCAAGCCTGGGAAGGCGAAAACCTTGAATGCGCGGCTCAGGGCCGCTTTATAGCTTTCGACAGTGGATTCGTTGAACAAGAAACCGGTGACGCCATCTTCGATGGTGTCGGCCAGGCCGCCAGTGTTGCGGGCAACCGGCAACGAGCCGAAGCGCTGGGCGTACATCTGGCTCAGGCCGCAGGGTTCGTAACGGGATGGCATCAGCAGGAAGTCACTGCCGGCGAACATGCGCCGAGCGTCGGTCTCGTTGAAACCGATGCGCACGCCGATCTGGCCGGGAAAGCGCAGCGCCAGGGCGCGCATTGCTTGCTCTTCTTCCGGCTCGCCGCGACCGATGATCGCGATCTGGCCGCCGTTTTCGACAATAAAACTGGAGACCGCTTCGGTCAGGTCCAGGCCTTTCTGGTAGACCAGCCGCGACACCACGGCGAACAGCGGGCCGGTGGAGTCGTCCAGGCCGAACAGGTTGCGTACATGGGCGGCGTTCTGTGCCTTGCCTTCCCAGTCACCGATGTTGAAGGGGTGAGTCAGGTGCGGGTCGGTAGACGATTCCCAGCTTTCATCAATGCCGTTGGGAATACCGCTGAGCAAGCCTTGCTGGGTCTTGCTGGCGAGGAAGCCATCCAGACCGCAGCCGAATTCGGGGGTGGTAATTTCCTGGGCGTACGTGGCGCTGACCGTGGTGATATGGCTGGAATACGCCATGCCGGCCTTAAGGAACGAGAGCTTGCCGTAGAACTCCATGCCTTCCTGTTGCAAGGCGTGTTCGGGAATCCCCAGCTCCGGGCACGAGGCCAGGCTGACCACGCCTTGGTAGGCGAGGTTATGAATGGTGAACAGCGTAGGGGTACGTGACCCACGCCAGTGCATATAGGCCGGCGCCAGGCCTGCGGGCCAGTCATGGGCGTGCACCAGGTCCGGGCACCAGTGGATTTGCGCCAGGTTGGCGGCAATATCGGCGGCGGCCAGGCCCAGGCGGGCGAAGCGGATATGGTTATCGGGCCAGTCACGGCCGTTATTGGCGCCGTAGGGCGTGCCTTCGCGTTCATACAGTTCGGGGCAGATCAGCACGTAGATGACCAGGCCATCCTTGAGGTCCATGCGCCCGATCTTGCACGGCGGCAGCGCAGCGTGGCCGCCCAGCTCACCGATGATATGGATGGGGTTGTCGCTTTCCAGCACCTGCGGGTAGCCGGGGATCAGCACGCGCACATCATGCAGGTGCGCCATGGCGCGGGGCAGGGCGGCGGACACATCACCCAGGCCGCCGGTTTTCACCAGGTCAGCCAGTTCCGAGGTGACAAACAGCACTTTCTTGCGATTGGGATTACGACTTTGAACCGGCCGCAGCGTGTTGGGAAGGTCAACCAAAGAGGTCGGCCCGCCAACCGGCTGACTAAAACGCTCTCCCTGAGTATCTACAGCGGCACTGATCATAGTTCTCTCCCATGTGTTGGTCGGCTGATGGCATATGGCAATCAGCAAAGGTTGACCGCATCCTGCGGCCAGGCGCACAAGCGCTACACAGACTGGCAAGCCTTATGCCAGTTGTGCTGGAGTCTTGAATTGAGTGGATGGACGGGCGTTCGGTGTGAACCGTCAGCGCTCGCCTTACCTTAAACCTGACCTACGGCAGAGTTGGAAAGTTTCGATTTTTTGCGGGGTTTTTGTTTTGGATCGGACCCATCGGTCATGAGTCTAGGACAGATCCTAGAGCCCGTGGGGTCTGTGGGAGATTTTTGTAGGACAAAATTTTTTTCATGTGCGGGAAGTACCGTTCTCCTCTGGTGAGACGGCCCTTTGTGGCGAGGGGGCTTGTCCCCCGTTGGGCTGCGCAGCAGCGCTGGAAGGGGCATCGCGTGCTTCAGGCAGACCTCAGTGCCTGATTTAGGGCCGCTACGCAGCCCAACGGGGGACAAGCCCCCTCGCCACAGAAGTGCATCTGCGCGATTTTGGTGCGTTAGCTCAATGCGCGAAGGGGCGCTCCTTTGGCCCATGACTGAATATCTTCGATCATTTGCTGGTAGAACTGGCGGTAGTTCTGCTCACTGACGTATCCAACATGGGGCGTGGCCAATACGTTGGGTAACTGGCGGAACGGATGCCCGGCCGGCAGAGGCTCCTGGGCGTACACATCCAGTGCCGCTCCCGCCAGGCGGCCACTGGCCAGCGCATCAATCAAAGCTGCTTCGTCGACAATCGGTCCGCGGGCCGTGTTCACCAGATGCGCTGTAGGTTTCATCCAGCCCAACGCCTCGGCGTTTACCAGACCGCGGCTGCGGTCGCTGAGCACCAGGTGAATCGACAACACATCCGCCTGCTCGAACAGTTCGCGCTTGCTGACCCAGGTCACGCCGGATTCGGCGGCGCGTTCCGGCGTGAGGTTTTCGCTCCAGGCAATCACGCGCATGCCGAACGCCTGACCAAACTTCGCGACCTTCTGGCCAATGCTGCCCAGGCCGAGAATCCCCAGGGTCTTGCCGTACAGATCACCGCCCAGGCCCACCTGCCAACCGCCGGAGCGCAGGGAATTGGCTTCGGCCAGCAGGTTGCGGGTGGAGGCCATGACCAGCGCCCAGGTCAGTTCCGGGGCGGCGTGCTTGCAGCTGTCGGTGCCGCAGACTTGAATGCCCAAGGCCTTGGCCGCTGGAATGTCGATGGCGGCGTTGCGCATGCCGCCGGTCACCAGCAGCTTCAGCTTGGGCAAGCCTTGCAGCAGGGCCTGATCGAAAGTGGTGCGTTCGCGCATCACGCAAATCACCTCGAAGCCCTGTAAACGCTCGATCAAGGTGGCGGTGTCCGCTGGGTACTCGTGGAGGAAGTGCACCTGGCCGACCGACGCCAGGACTGACCAGTCCACCACGCCACTGGCCACATTCTGCCAATCATCAATCACTGCGATCTGTACCGACATGCACGCGAGCCTCGAAAAAGGTTGGATTAGAGGGCGTTCAGCCCTTGCAGCAGCGCCTTGTGAAACTGTGCCGGTTCTTCCATTTGCGGGGCATGGCCCAGGCCCGGGAATTCCACCAGGGTAGCGTGGGGAATCAGCTTGGCCACTTGCTTGCCCAATACCGCATAGTTGCCGATCTTCGCCTTGACCGCCGGTGGCGCCAGGTCTTTGCCAATGGCGGTGTTGTCGGACGTGCCGATCAACAGCAGGGTGGGCATCTGCAGGTCCTTGAACTCGTAGTACACCGGCTGGGTGAAGATCATGTCGTAAATCAGCGCCGAGTTCCACGCCACTTGGGTGTGGCCGGGGCCTTTATTCATCCCGGCGAGCATATCGACCCAGCGGTCGTATTCAGGCTTCCAGCGGCCGACGTAGTAGGTGTCGAGCTCGTACTTGCGGATGCCTTCGGCGGTCAGTTTCAACTCGCGCTCGTACCATTGGTCAACGCTGCGATAGGGCACGCCAATGGCCTTCCAGTCTTCCAGGCCGATGGGGTTCACCAGTGCAAGCTGTTCGGTTTGCTGCGGATAGAGCAGGGCGTAGCGTGTGGCGAGCATCCCACCGGTGGAATGGCCGAGGAGCGTGGCTTTCTGAATGCCGAGTTTTTCCAGGAGTTGGTGGGTGTTGATCGCCAGTTGCTGGAAGCTGTACTGGTAATTGTCCGGCTTGCTGGAGGTGCAGAACCCGACCTGGTCCGGGGCGATCACCCGGTAGCCGGCGTCGCTCAGGGCCTTGATCGATTCATCCCAGGTGGCGCCGCAGAAATTCTTGCCGTGCATCAGCACGATGCTGCGCCCGTTCGCCTTGCCCTTGGCCGGCACGTCCATGTAGCCCATCTGCAGGGATTTGCCCTGGGATTGGAAGGTGAAGTGTTCCACCGGGTAAGGGTATTTGAAACCTTGCAGTTCCGGGCCGTAGGTCGGGCCCTCGGTGGCGGCAAAGGCGGGAAGTGCGCTGCCGAGCAGCAGACTGGCGACGCAGAGTGAGCGGATTTTGGACATTGGTATAGGCTCCGGGAACAGTGCCCGGATGCTGTGGCGAGGGGATTAACGGGAGATTAAATCCAGTGCAGGGTGAGCATGGCCAATACCCCGTAGCGCGCCCCTTTGGCCAGGCTCACCAGCAGCAGGAAACGCCAGAATGGCTCGCGCATGACCCCGGCCACCAGGGTCAGGGGGTCGCCGATGATCGGCACCCAACTGAGCAACAATGACCAATGGCCCCAGCGTTGATAGTGGGTACGGGCCTTTTCCAGATGCTTCGGACTCACCGGGAACCAGCGCCGCTCCTTGAACCGCTCAACCGAGCGCCCGAGCAGCCAATTCACCACCGAGCCCAATACGTTGCCAACCGTTGCAACCGCAAGCAGCAGCCAGAGACTGTAGTGCCCGCTGATCAACAGCCCCACCAGCACCGCCTCTGATTGCATCGGCAACAGCGTGGCGGCGCCGAAGGCGGCGAAAAACAGTCCCAGGTAACCGGCAAGCATCAATCAGCGTGCCGGATAGTCAGCCACTACCACGTCTTTGCCTTCGCGAGTCAGGCCGATCACCTGGTAGGCATCGCTGCTGCCGTCCATTTCCATGCCCGGCGAGCCCATAGGCATGCCCGGTGCAGCAATGCCCAGCAAGTCGTCGCGCTTGCGCAGGGCCAATACCTGATCGGCAGGTACATGGCCTTCTACGAATTTGCCGTCGATCACGCCGGTATGGCACGACGCCAGGCGCGGCGCCACGCCCAGGCGTTGCTTGACCTCGCTCATGTTGGTTTCCACATGGTCGTTGACCTTGAAGCCGTTGCTTTCCAGATGGGCAATCCACTTCTTGCAGCACCCGCAGTTGGCATCGCGGTGCACATCAATCGGGATCAGCTCGGCAGCCTGGGCCAGGGGGCTCATGAGCAGGGCCGACAGCACGGCCAGTCGCAGGGTAGTTTTCATCATCATCTCGTCAGATAAAGGGCAACAGCCGGGCATTCTCCGCGCTTTTTACAAAAGGGTTTTCCGGGATTGTTACGAGGTTTTACGAAACACCGGCAGCACCAGAATAACGGCCTGGTGCTGTCGGAAAACTGAGAGGGAGATGACGGTTTTGTCAGGAAGACGGGGATTCCAGGCGCTGCTTGAGCTGGTCAAGGGCTTGGTTGGACAGGGCGATCATGCGTTCATGCAAGGTGGGCAGTTGCAGTTCGGTTTCATAGATAAGCACACGGGTAAACAAGGTGCCGTCGCCTTTGGCCTGCAAGAAATAGTGAATGCAGCCGTCCACTGCCAGCGAAGTAAATGCGGTCTTGAACTCCCGCGGTCGCTGCGCAACCTGCACGCGATAGCTCATGGGTACCCGCACACCCAGCAGGTCGATGGTCTCGGTAAAACGATGGCCACTGGGCAAGGAGCCCGTGGTGCCGGTGTCGGCGCCCAAGGATGTCGGATGCCATTCATGCCAGCGATCCGGTTGGGTGACATAGTCGTAAACGGTTTCGATAGGGGCCTGGATATAGCGTTCCTGACTGATCCGCTCCAGACGGATCGGGTGCTCAACTGCGTGCATGACACACCTCCTGTGTGGCGGAGCGAACTGTCAGAATAGTCTGGCTCCCGCGCATTGCACGGGAGCTTTCAGGCTATTTTTTTAACGCACCTTGAAGCGTCCCATCAATGCAATAACCCGGCCATTCGCATCCAGCAGGCTCTGGGTGTTGTGCTCCGTGGCGTGGCCGCTTTGCACCAGTTCTTCGACCATGTGGCGGATGTGCACCATGCTGCGGTTGATTTCCTCGGTCACCGCGCTTTGCTGTTCGGCGGCGGTGGCGATCTGGGTGCTGAGGTTGTTGATATGGCTGACGGAGCCGGCCATCTCGTCCAGCCCCGTGTTGACCCGCGCCGTGGCGTCAGCGGCAGACTGGCAACTGGCCTGGGTGGCTTCCATGGCCGTCACCGATGAACTCACGCCGGTGGTCAGGCGTGCCAGCATCTCATTGATCTGCGAGGTACTGGCCTGGGTACGGGCGGCGAGGGCGCGGACTTCGTCGGCCACCACCGCAAAACCCCGGCCTTGTTCGCCGGCCCGGGCGGCTTCGATGGCCGCATTGAGTGCCAGCAGGTTGGTCTGGCCGGCGATGGCGCCGATCACGCCGAGGGTTTCAGTGATGCGCGCGGCGTCCTGGCGCATGTTTTCCACGGTGTGGGTGGCGCTGGAAACTTCGCCGATCAGCGCGCTGACGCTGCGGGAAGCTTCCCCGACCACTACCCGTGAACGGTCGGCATGCTCGTTGGCACGCTGAGTGAACGCGGCGGTTTCGGCGGCGTTCTCGGCCACGGTATCGGCGGTGGAGCTCATCTCGGTGATGGCGGTGACGGTCTGGTCGGTTTCCGAGGCATGGCGCACCAGGATCTGGTTGGTCTGGGCCGAGGTCTGCTGCAATTGCGCCAGGCTCGACGACATGGCGCCGGTGGCCAGGGTCACCTCGCCGATCATGTTTTGCAGGTAGACGATAAAGCGGTTCACCGAATGGCCAATCGCGCCCAGTTCGTCCTCGGCACGAATGGTGATGCGCCGAGTCAGGTCGGCGTCGCCGTTGGACAGCGCGTCGATATTGGTTTTCAGCGCGGTCATCCGATGTACCAGCTGGCGGATGGCATACACCTGCAACAGCACCAGTAGCAGAATCATCGGGATTTGCAGCATCGCCAGCGTACCCAACACATCATCCCGCTGGGCGGTGATCAGCGAAGTCGGCAGCGCAGTAGCGAGGAACCACGGGGTGCCCTCGATCGGGCGCATGAAGAAGGTGCTGGCCACGCCCTGGTTGTCGAACTCACTGCGTTGCAGGGTTTGATCACGATGGGCCAGGCCGGCGCTGACCTGGGCGGCAAAGGCCGAGGTGCCGGCCAATTCGCTGATGTTTTTCAACACCACCGGGCCGCTGATGCGTGTGCTGTTGCTGATGATCTTGCCGTCGGCTTCGACAATCAGCATTTGCCCGCCGAGGTCTTTTTCCTTGCTGGCCACCAGGTCGTTGAAGAAACCCAGGGTCACGTCGATGGTGGCGACGCCATACGCGGCGCCGTCACGCTGGATGGCCATGGCGCAGTTGGTGCGTGGCTCCTGGCTGGCGTCATCCTTGTAGGCCGCCGCCCAGGCGCACTGGCCGCGGGGCGAAGCGAGGCCGCCTTTGTACCAGCTCTGATCGTAGTAGTTGGGGGCTGCGTCGCTGTTCCAGAACGTATTCACTGCCAGCTTGCCCGAGGCATCGCGGTGCCAGAAGGTGCTGTGCTTGTTGCGTCCCGGCGTGCGCTGGTTGGGCAGGGGCCAGATGCCGCCGCCGAACACTTTCAATTCGCCGTACTGGTCCACCAGGCCGGGCAGCACCTTGTCGATGGCATCGCTGTCCAGCAGCGGGATGGTTTGGGTGATGCTGCGTTGCTGGGCCTGAACCTTGTTCAGCTCGCCCTGGATCTGCTCGGCCACTTCGGCAATGCGATTGAGGGCCACCTGTTCTTCGGTGTGGCGCAGCTTGGGGGCCACCAACTGTCCGATGCCCACGACCGTCAATACGAATAACAACAGGACGAACAGCACCAAAAACAGGGTGTAACGGGCTTGGATAGAGCGCAATGAGGGCATGGGGTCGTCCTTACGAAGCGTTTATTGTGCGACGCGGCTTTGTTAGAGCTTCGAAGGGCTATCGGCTTGGGAAGGGCGAGCTTTAGGTACTATGGTGCAAGAAAGTGCAATGAATAAAAAAGCCTGCACAAGGCTTCTATTTTGGGGGCCTGCGGTGTTTGATACGGGCCAGAGTTTCTAATGGATTCAACCGTAAAACATGGACGAAATCATCTACCAGGTCGTCAAGTGGCTGGGCATCCAGCATCACACGGTCAGAGGCACCACCTATAACTTCATGGCGTTTGTTTACCTGGCGTTGGCAATTGGCAGCGTCGTGGTTGCCAAGGAACTGGCCGCCAAGCGCAAAGCCCTGAAGGCACGAACCACCCAAGCGTTAACTGCGGCGCCATTGACCGCCACCTCGTTCGCCGAGGAAGGTGGCCAACCGGTCAAGAGCACTGGCACCCTGCGCCAGGACGCCGACGGCTATTCCGTCAGCGTCACGCGAAACAGCGTTGAGTCCCACAGCGAGCCATTGCGCTCGCTGGATGAGGTTGATACCTGGCTCAGGACTCACACTCCATTCATCCTGTCGGACTTTCGCCAGCGCAATTGAGTGGGGCTATTTGTCCAGCATCTGCATAACCGCTTCCGGATAACGCAGCCCTGCCGTTGCATTGGCCGGGAAGATCGCCTCCAGCGCCGCCAGCTCGGCCGGGCTGAGCTTGACCTCCAATGCCGCGACGTTTTCTTCCAGGTACTTGCGTTGCTTGGTCCCCGGGATCGGGATCAGGTAATCCCCTTGCGCCAGCACCCAGGCCAACGCCAGTTGCCCGGCCGTCACGCCCTTGTCGGCGGCCAGGGCTTGTACCTGGTCCACCAGCAGCAGGTTCTTCGCAAAGTTCTCGCCCTGGAAGCGCGGGCTGAACCGACGATAGTCATCCGCCGCAAAATCATCCGGGCTTTTCAATGCGCCGGTGAGGAAGCCCCGGCCCAGTGGGCTGTAAGGCACAAATGCGATCCCCAGGCGCTGGCAAGCGGCGAGGCAACCGTTGTCTTCCTGGTCACGGCTCCATAGCGAATATTCGCTTTGCAGGGCGCTGATGGGATGCACTTTATGGGCGCGCTCGAGGGTGGCCGCCGACGCTTCACTCAAGCCCAGGTAACGCACTTTGCCTTGCTTGACCAACTCGGCCATGGCGCCGACGGTTTCTTCAATCGCCACTTCAGGGTCGATGCGGTGCTGGTAGTAGAGGTCCAGGGTTTCCACGCCGAGGCGTTTCAGGGTGCCGTCGATGGCGTCGCGAATGTACTCGGGACGGCCATTTACTCCACGCAACGCCGGGTTCGCCGGGTCACGCACGATGCCGAACTTGCTGGCGAGGAAGACCTGGTCGCGCTTGCCGGCGATGGCTTTGCCAATCAGTTCTTCGTTGGTGTGGGGACCGTACATGTCGGCGGTGTCCAGCAGGTTGATTCCAAGCTCCAGGGCGCGGTGCAAGGTAGCGGTGGCTTCGGCGGTATCGGTGCCGGTGGTGTAGAAATCGGTCATGCCCATGCAGCCGAGGCCGATGGCGGAAACCCGGGGGCCGTTTTTGCCGAGTTGACGTGTGTGCATGGGTTCAGCTCCTGTGTGGGGAAGGGCTCCATTGTTGCCCTCGACAAAAGCGGGATAAACCAGCTAAAACCACTATCACTATTATGAAATTCTAAATAATCCCTGAAGGAAACCGGCCCGTGGACCGTTTTAATGCGATGCGAGTGTTCGTGCGGATTGTCGAGCTGGGCGGGTTTGCCAAGGCGGCTGACAGCCTGCAACTGCCGCGCGCCTCGGTCACGATCCTGATCAAACAACTGGAGGCGCACCTTGGGGTGCAACTGTTGCAGCGCACCACGCGCCAGGTCAGCCCGACCCTGGACGGTGCCGCCTATTACCAGCGTTGCGTGAGCCTGCTGGCGGACCTTGAGGAAACCGAGGCGGTGTTCTCCACCAGCCGCCGCAACCCGCGCGGCACGTTGCGTATCGATATGCCGTCCGGGATCGGGCGCTTCCTGGTGATTCCGGCAATGCCCGAGTTCACCACGCGTTACCCGCAGATTGACTTGGAAATCGGCCTCAACGACCGCCCGGTGGACCTGATCCGCGAAGGCGTGGATTGCGTGTTGCGCGGCGGCCTGGCGCTGGACGAGTCGCTGGTGGCCCGGCCGCTGGCGATGATGGATCAGGTGACCTGCGCCAGTCCCGGTTACCTGCAGCAGTTCGGCATGCCATCGACGCTGGAGGCGCTGGCCGGCCATCAAGTGGTGGAGTATTTCTCCAGCACCAGCGGCAAACGGTATGGCCTGGAATTTCAGATCGGCAACGACATCCGTCTGGTCGATCTGCCCAAGCAAGTCTCGGTCAACAGCGCCGACGGTTACCTGGCCGCCTGTGAAGCGGGTTACGGCCTGGTGCAGACGCCGTACTACCACGCCGTTCGCCAGTTGGAAGCGGGCACGCTGGTGGAGGTGCTGGCGCATCAGCCGCCGCCGAAGCTGCCACTGACCGCGCTGTACCCGCCGCATCGCCAGCTGTCGCAACGGGTGCGGGTATTTGTCGATTGGCTGGTGGAGCTTTGCGCCCGGCCGGGCAACGGGTTGCAGCGTCAGCCTTGAGCCTTGCGGTAGGCGCCGGGCTGGATGCCGGTGACTTTATGAAAGGCGCGGGTAAAGGCTGCGACGGATTGATAACCCACGGCGAGGGACACGTCCGCCACTGTCTGGTCCTGCTTGAACAGCTGGCAGGCGTGGCGCACGCGCATCATCAGCAGCACTTGCCCCGGCGACTGGCCGCACAGTTCATTAAAGCGCTTGAAGAACGCCGAGCGCGACAAGCCGGTGCAGGCCGCCATGCTTTCCAGGGTCCAGGGATCGGCGGGGCGTGCAATCAACTGTTCCAGCAGATTGGCAAACGCCGGTTGCCGGGCCAGCGCCGCGAGCCCGCCGAGGTCGGTGTTGTCCAGCACCTGTTGGCGCAGCACGTAGAGAAACAGCAGGTGGCACAGGCGCTCCAGCAAGGCGGGCGAGGGCGCCGGCGTGCGCTCGCATTCCTGCAGGATCAATTCGAACAGGTTGCGCGCAGCAGTCAGCGAAGGGTCACCGGCCCGCAGGACGATCCAGGCGGGCAGGGTGTCGACAATCATCGCAGACAGCCCGGACTGGAAATGAAAGAACCCGCACACCAGACCCACGCCGTCACTGGCGTGGCTGTCCAGCGGGACCATTGGCGTGCGCGGGCATTCCTGGGCGCCGGTGGCGGTGCCATCGCTGGACAAGCGGTACGCGAGGTCCCGCAGCAGGAATACCGCATCGCCGTTGTTCAGCGGATAAGGGGTCGAGTCGCCCTCGATGTGCATCCAGCACTGCCCTTGCACCACCAGATGAAAACTGGCACTCGCCAGGCCATGGGTGCTGGCGTGCCAGTCGCCGCAGTAACGCCCGACGTGAAACAGGCTGGTGTTGAGTTCGAGGCTATCTAATAACCAATCGACGAGGGAGCTGGACGAATTCATCTAACGGAAAGACTCTAGAGCAAGTAATCGCTACTTTAGACTATTGAGCAGATTTTTTATAACCAACAGACTGGGTACACGAATCCATGAGGAGACCACTCCATGTCCCGCGTACCGATGCTAACCCTGGAAACCGCCCCTGAAGCGGCCAAACCCTTTCTGGAAAATGCCCTGAAGGGTTCCGGGTTCATCCCCAATCTGTTGGCGGTGTTGGCCAATGCCCCGGCAGCACTGGAAACCTACATCACTGTCTCCGGCCTGAACGCCAAATCCGACCTGAGCCTGGCCGACCGCGAAGTGGTTCAACTGATTGCCGCCACGAACCACGGTTGCGATTTCTGCGTCGCCGGGCACACTGCCGTAGCGCGCAACAAAGCCAAGCTGCCGGAAGACGTGATCGACGCCCTGCGCCAACGCGGTGAATTGCCCAACGAGCGTTATGAGACACTGGCCGCGTTCACCCGTGAAGTGATCGCCACCCGCGGTGATGTCAGCGACGCCGGCTACGCCGCGTTCCGTGAGGCAGGCTACACCGACGGTCATGCGCTTGAGGTTATTCTGGGCGTCAGCCTGGCCACCCTGTGCAATTTCGCCAACGTGTTTGCGCGCACGCCGCTCAACCCGGAACTGGCGCAATACCGTTGGGAAAAACCGGCAAGCTGAAGGCGCGCAAGCGTTCGCGATGGTAAACATGCTGTAACAAGGAGAAACATGAATGCTTGACCCAATCTTGAGCCGTTGGCTCGATGTTCAAGCGCAGGCCCTGGATGTGGGCAGTTGCGATCCGCAGGAAGTGCTGCCACGGCTGGCAGAGGCCAATGTATTACGTATCGGTGTGCCCAAGGACCTCGGCGGCCTGGGCGGCGATGTCACGGGCGCCATAGAGGCGATTGCCGATGTGGCCAGCCATTCCCTGGCGTCGGCGTTTGTGTGCTGGGGCCAACGTTCGTTTATCGAGTATCTGCTGCAAAGCCCGAATCAGCGCCTGCGTGAGCAACTGCTGCCGGACCTGCTGAGCGGCAAGCTGGCCGGGGCGACCGGGCTGTCCAATGCGATGAAATTCTTGTCGGGTATCGAGTCTCTGCAAATCAGCGCCGAGCCGACCGATGACGGCTGGAACCTCAATGGCCGCCTGCACTGGGTGACCAACCTGCGCAAGAACGGGTTTGTGGTGGCCGCCGCCATCGAGCATGCCCAGGGCGGCGCGCCATTTATCCTGGCGATCCCCGATTCGGTGTCCGGGCTGCAACGTTCCCGCGACCTGGAACTGTTGGGCCTGCAATCGAGCAATACCGCAGCCCTGGGCTTTGAAGCGGTGGAACTGAGCCGCGATTGGTTGCTGCATGACGATTCACGCAAGTTCCTGCCGGCCGTGCGTCCGGCGTTTCTCGGTTTGCAATGTGGCATGTCCATCGGCCTGGCGCGGCGCTCGCTGGCGGAGGTGGCGAATCACCTGGGCTCCAGCCGCACCGTATTGCGTGAAGAGTTGGAAGTGCTGCGTACCTCGCTGGAGCAGGCGGTCAATGACCTCAAGAAAGGTTTGCTGAGCGGTCGCTTTGGTACCGAGCCGGTACCGTTATTCCGCCTGCGCATTGCCCTTGCGGAAATTGCTGCCAGCGCTGTGCAACTGGAGCTGCAAGCCAGCGGCGGCAAGGCCTACCTGACCGCCCACGGCAGCGGCTTTGCCCGGCGCTGGCGCGAGTCGGCATTTGTACCGATCGTGACCCCGAGCCTGGTGCAGTTGCGCACCGAGTTGAACCGTCAGGCGAATCTATGAGCCAGGCGGTATTGCACGCCCAGGGGATTTGCCTGGGGTATGCGGGCAATTCGGTGCTGGAAGGTTTCGACCTGCAATTGCAGCCCGGCGAAGTGGTGTCGATCCTCGGCCCCAGCGGTGTTGGCAAGTCCAGCCTGCTGCGGGTGCTCGCCGGTTTGCAGGCGCCTCAGGGCGGCAGTATCAGCCTGCTGGGCGAGCCATTGAATGGCCCGCATCCGCGGGTGGCGGTGGCGTTCCAGGACCCCAGCCTGTTGCCGTGGTTGAGCCTGGAAAAGAACGTCGCCTTCGGCCTGGATTTTGCCCGCCAACCGCACCTCAGCCCGCAAGAGCGACGCAGCCGGATTGACCACGCGATCAACGCGGTGGGCCTGGAACACGCCCGTCAGCAGTTTCCGGCAGCGCTGTCCGGCGGCATGGCCCAGCGTACTGCGCTGGCCCGCTGCCTGGCGCGCCAGCCGCAGGTATTGCTGCTGGACGAACCCTTCGGCGCCCTGGATGAAGTGACCCGTGCCGACATGCAGCACCTGCTGCTCAAGGTCAATCGCGAGCAAGGTTCGGCGGCAGTGCTGATCACTCACGACATCGACGAAGCGCTGCTGTTGTCCGACCGGATTCTGCTACTGGGTAACCGCCCGGCGCGGACCCTCGGCGAATGGCGGATCGACCTGCCGCAACCGCGGGAAGAACAGGTGGAAGCCATCGGCACCCTGCGCATCGAGATTCTCAAAACCCTACGGCAGGCGAGCCGCAACGACCCCCAACCCACTGAACTGCTGGAGCCCTGCCATGTGTCTGGATGACCTCACTCACTCGCGCCGTGATTTTCTCAAACTCTCGGCCGTGCTCAGTGCCGCCGGTGCCTTGCCGCTGCTGAGCAGCTTGCAGGCCCGCGCGGCCAGTGAGCCGGACGCACCGGTACGCATCGGCTACCTGCCGATCACCGACGCCACGCCGCTGCTGGTGGCCCACAACAACGGCCTGTTCGAAGCCGAAGGCATCAAGGCCGAGCGCCCGGTGCTGCTGCGCAGTTGGGCCCAGGTGATCGAGGCGTTTATTTCCGGCCAGGTCAACGTGATTCACCTGTTGTCGCCGATGACGGTTTGGGCGCGTTATGGCAGCAAGGTCCCGGCCAAGGTCGTGGCCTGGAACCACGTGGGCGGCTCAGGTTTGACCGTGTCCCCAGGCATTACCGATGTGAAGCAATTGGGCGGCAAGTCGGTGGCGATTCCGTTCTGGTACTCGATCCACAACGTGGTGGTGCAGCAGCTGTTCCGTGACAACGGCCTGACCCCGGTGGCCCGTGCCGCCGGCAGTGCGATTGCGGCCAACGAGGTCAACCTGATCGTGTTGCCGCCTTCGGACATGCCGCCGGCCCTGGCCAGCAAACGCATCGACGGCTACATCGTCGCCGAGCCGTTCAACGCCCTCGCCGAAAACCTCAACGTGGGCCGCGTGCAGCGCTTTACCGGCGACGTGTGGCGCAACCATGCGTGCTGCGTGGTGTTCATGCATGAGCACGACCTGACCAACCGCCCGGAATGGTCGCAGAAGGTCGTCAATGCAATCGTCAAGGCTCAGGTCTGGACCCGCGACAACCGTGAAGAGGCGGTGAAGCTGCTGTCCAAGGACGGCGAAAATCGCTACACGCCGCATGCCGAGCCGGTACTGCGCAAAGTCCTGGCGCCGGCTGCCAGCGACCGCGCGGCATACCTGGCTGACGGCGCGATCCAGCACGCCAACTGGGACGAGCACCGCATCGACTTCCAACCGTATCCATTCCCCAGCTATACCGAGGAACTGGTGCGCCGCCTGAAAGACACGCTGATCGAGGGCGACAAGAAATTCCTCGCCGACCTGGATCCGGCGTTTGTCGCCAAAGACCTGGTGGACGACCGCTTCGTGCGCAACGCCATCGCAGCGGTGGGCGGCATGAAGACCTTCGGCTTGCCGGAAGGCTTCGAGCGGCACGAGGAGATTGGCGTTTGAACAACGGCAAAACCTTGGGGTTGCCCGGCTGGTTGCTTGGCTTGAGCGGGCTGGTAGGGTTGTTGTTGCTCTGGTGGCTGGGAGTGAAAGTGTTTGGCAGTGCGGACGGTTTGTCTGCGCGGTTTTCGCTGTCGGCGACCCTCGCCAGCCTGTGGGAATTGCTCGGGCGCAGTGAGCTGTACCTGAACATTGCCGTGAGCCTCAAGCGGATCTTCGTCGGGCTGTTCCTGGCATTGCTGATTGGCGTGCCGTTGGGCTTGCTGGTGGGCAGTTCGCGCAAGCTGGAGGCGGCGACCACGCCGGCTTTCCAGTTTTTGCGGATGATCTCGCCGCTGTCTTGGATGCCCATCGTGGTGATGTTGATGGGCGTGGGCGACCAGCCGATCTACTTCCTGCTGGCGTTCGCAGCAGTCTGGCCGATTTTGCTGAATACCGCGGCGGGTGTGCGCCAGCTTGATCCGCGCTGGTTGCAACTGAGCAAGAGCTTGAGCGCCACACGCTGGGAAACCTTGCGCCGGGTGATTATTCCCGGGGTGATGGGGCACGTGCTGACCGGCGTGCGCCTGGCCATCGGGATCCTGTGGATTGTGCTGGTGCCGTGCGAGATGCTCGGGGTCAGCGCGGGGCTGGGTTATTACATCCTCGACACCCGCGATCGGCTGGCCTATTCCGAGCTGATGGCGATGGTGCTGCTGATCGGCCTGTTGGGGTTTGCCCTGGATGCGTTTGCGCGGTGGCTGCATCAGCGTTGGGTGCATGGAGGGTAACAACCTCATGCAAAGGCTCGGAGGCTTTCCGGGCCTTTGCGATTGGCTCAGGGTTTCACATAGATGTGCAGGTCGCCGGGAAGGTCGCCGGGCTGTAACGGTTTGTTCGGGTCTGGCACATGGGTATGTGCTTTAAGCCCGATGCTGTGGTAAGGCATGTTCTTGTTGTCAAACACCCCGATACCGATGCTTTCCGTGAGCTCCGCCAAGCCGGGAACACCTTCGGAGGTGTTCATGTGCGCGTGCCCCACCAATGCGACCCACTTTTCGGTGCCTGAGTTCGCCTGGATAGTTTCAGCAGCGTAGTAGTTGAACTCCTTGAGTCGCTTCTCGGAGTTGATCCCGGTCTGGGTGCGATCACGGGATTTATCGTATTTGTGTCGCGTCAGATAGTAATGATCGAGGGGCAGGAGTTCTATTCCATTGGCCTCAAGTTTGTTCTTGAGTTGCTCAAGTGACGGATGTGTGCGACGAGTCCCGCTGCTTCCGAGCATTCCGATTCCATCATCAATGGGGCCATGGAGCATGTCGATATACCCTTCCAAGTAGACTTTTTTGACACCTTGGTCCTTTAACGTACTGACGTTGTCGAACAGAACTTTAAAGCTGGCCATCTGCTTGTGAGATTCTCCAAATACCAGCCCGCTTGATGTTTTAAGTGCCTCCTTGATCAGGTCGCCTACCGCGAGTGGTATCGGCACTTCGGGTATAACAGGGCGAGGCGGTATGCCGTCGATATCGATAGCCTTATAGTAATCCTTCATTTCCTGCTGAAACTTGTCCATGGTTGCCTGGCGGGTATCTGTTTTGAAGTGGTCGGCTTCCAGTTTTCCTTTCATGGCTTCCGCATAAGTGCCTTCCGGTAATGGTTTCCTGACTTTACGCGGGGGGGGGATTACGTTTATCGGGTTGAATCGGTGAGCGCCCCGGCTCAGCGGCGCGTAAGGGTTCGGAGATGGAGGCATTAGCGTGTCACTGGATTCGAACGGTTGCAGGGGGCTGCCATACGGTTGCTGTTTCTGTGCATCGAGGGCGTACCATTTGCCGTTAACCTGCACAGCGCTCCCTTCGACAGTCTGCGTGCCCACCTTGAAGGTGCCGGTAGCGGCGGCTTCAAACCGGTCACCGGGGACAATAAGGGCTGTGTTATTGGTCGTGCCCTTTAGTGTTCTCATGCTCTGGCTGGCAGCGTTTGCTCCCTGGAGGCTGAGTTTTCCAGCGCCTATCGCCAAATCGCCAAGGCCGCTCAGCGGATTGAGTTCCGAGAGGGCGGCAGCCCCGAAAATCTTGCTGACCTTAAGCGCTTTGCTCACTGCGCCGCCGGCCGTACCCAGCGTCTTTCCGGCCTTCGCAACGGCGCCCACGCCTGCTGTGAGCAAGCCCAACGCATCAAATGCCAAGTCAGAGAACCCGTCTTTATAGTGGCCGTTACTTAAGTTGACGATGGCTGACCTGAGGGGAATAAGGTCGAGGAAAAAATTGCCGATGGTGCCAGCGACGGCCTCTCTATGCTCATCCGGGGTACTTCCGGCGGCCTGCTGTCTTATCGCATCGAGGTCGAGCCCCTCGACGATCGAATCCGCGAGGTATTCTGCCCGCAAATTCTTGAACAGGTTGGGATTAAACCCCTCGAGTGGGTTCTCCTGCTTTATATAATCGCGCTTGGAACCGAAGGTGGAGAACTCTTCTATTCGGGTGACTTCGTCGGCAATCTTTTGGTCCCCGCGCGTGATGATGGAGTTGCCGACTTTTCTGATGGTGCCTTTTTCAGTATCGAACTCGTAGGTGGACAGGTTTTCCTGGTTTTTTGTGGTGACGAGTATTTTTTTGCTGGTATGGAAGAGCGTTTCTCCAGCGAGTGGAACCCAGCTGACTCTGTAGGATTTTTCTTTGTAGAAGTTCAGCTTCCCCAGCCGCAAGTTGTTTTTGTCATCCGGTGGAAGGTTGGCCAGGGCATTCAAGATGGAATATTTTTTGACGGTTTTGTAGTCGCTTATGGTCTGGCTGATGGCGTTGTCAAAGGTGTCGGGGACTTTAAAGTGCGGCCCTTGGGTAAACGCCGCAAACGCATCAAGGTCGACGCCTTGCGATCCAGGCTTGAGCGCCCACTCGGATGCGTTTATTTTTTCGCCCTGCATGGTCAGGTCCAGCATGGAATAAGGACCACGAGTGGGGATCATCTTGTTGGCGGTTTTGTTGGGCTTGAGAAGCACCTTCTCTTCAAAGGGCACGCCTTTTCCGAATTTTTCCTTGAGCAAGTCCAGCGCTAGCTGCTGGCGGGTGGGCAGCGGGGCGTCAAGCAGGCTGGAGGCGTGTTTGAGTTTTTCCAACTGATGATTGAAGGCATCCATCGCGGTATCGATGTCCGCTTTTTCGTGAAGCGCATCGTCTTTCGCCTCAAGCACACCGTTGACAATGGCCCAATCCAACAGAGCGGCTGTCTTGGCCGACTCGGGAGCGGCGCGGCTGGCGTCGGCGGTAATCATTACTTCGGCAAAGCTCATGTTCGCCACCCTGCCGGGAGACTCGGCTTCGATGGCCGCCGCCGCGATGCACAGGTTGGCCCAAGCCTGGCTGCCGTACACCACGCTGTCGGGAATATCCTTGATCAAAAATTGTGGCGCTGTCCGCATCAGCAGCAGGTGGGCGCCAAGCGTGGCGTAAGGGGATGACGCTTTGCCGGTGTCGCTCAGGTGCTGGCGCAGGCCGGCGACAATCGACGAGACGGGTTTGCCCCAATGCTGTTTTTGTGTCAGGTCAAAACCGGCTACTTGATTGCGATGAGGTTGGGCTATGGACTCCTGATCCAGGTCCAGGTTGATGGCTGCGAGTACGTAATCACTCACACTGCTATCGGTCGAAATGCCCTCCAGCTTGATCTGCAAGGCCTCTCCCAATGCCTGGCCACGGTGGGAGCCGATAAGGGCTTCCAGTGATTTGACCGGGTCGATCGAGGCGTCGTTGGGGAGCGGCAGGTTACTGTTCAGAAACTCCAGCAGCCCTCCCTGCCGGCTGACTTGCGCAGAACCCGGAGCGTTATCGGCATGTTCTATGGCGGCTGCCAGCAACGCGTTCTGCTGACTCGTGCTCAGGGGCAGGGGCCAAGACAAGCCACCGCCCAGGTTTCCCCATGGATGAGGTTGTGAGCGTGCCGGCGTCTGCCAGTTTTTTCGGTCGCCCAGGGTGGTTTTCAGTGCTCTCGGGGCATCAGGATTCGGTGGCTCAGCCGCAGGATCCTCATGGTCCGTTGCGCTTTGTAATATTTCATCGGGGTATGACGGGATAACGGGGAGTGGTATCGGAGGAGGGGGAGGTGGCGGATAGATAGTGGAGGAAAGAACGGAGTTACTGACTATTGAGGTCATCGTGAACACCTTCAGGCACGCTCATTCAGGAATGCGCCTTTCAGGAAAACCTCCCTGCTTCCTGGACGCTCTTCCTGAGTGTCGGAAACAGGGGTGGCGGCTCCGCCTGGACAGTGTTCAAGTTGTCAGAAAATGTACGAATGACGATCAGCGATGGTAATACCCTGGTCCGCCGTCGTAGTAGCGATGGTCATGCCAACCGCCACCGCCGTGGGGGAAAATAATGCAGCCGCTCATGCTCAACATGATCAACAAGGGAATCAGCAGTGTGATTCGACGAAGCATTTCAAAATCCTCTAGGGTACTCACAGGTTCAATCAGGCGTTGGGCAAGCCAAAGTTTTTCATCGCCTGTAACATGAGACCCCGCCGACCCCATTCCATCCCCGCCAATGGGTATGTGCTTGGTGTGGCAGTCGATACAAAGTGGATACAATTTTTTTAGCTTCAGGACCCCGTCATGACCCAAAAGCAACGTTTGAAATACTCGATTCTGATTTCCCTGCTGGTGCTGGGGACGATGTTTGGCCTGTCCTACTTGCAGAACAATGGCGTCATCAGCGAAAAAACGTTCCAGTACATCGCCATTGCCGTAGCGGTGACGGTGGTGGTGATCAACGGCGTGATGCGCCGCAAGGTCAAACCCAACCTTTGAGTCAGGCCCGGCTTTCCAGGACTTTGGCAGCCTGCTCGTGCAGGCTGTAGCTTTTGTCGGTGTTGAGGGTGATCACGCCCTCGGCGCACAGGCGCTTGAGCACCTCGCGTACGCTGAGAAACGACAGCGGGATGCCCAGCTCCAGCAAGTGGCTGTGCACGCCGCGCACGCCGAGGGT
The DNA here is from genome assembly GCF_034044025.1 of Pseudomonas sp. SED1. NCBI lineage: Bacteria > Pseudomonadati > Pseudomonadota > Gammaproteobacteria > Pseudomonadales > Pseudomonadaceae > Pseudomonas > Pseudomonas sp. SED1. The sequence goes on along the minus strand of NZ_JAXCIS010000238.1, from coordinate 46,758 downwards.
GCGCTGGTTATCGGCCGCAGTCAGCAGCGCGTCGATGACCTTCAGCCGAATCAGGCTGGTGCGCAGGCCGAAACACTTGAGCAAATGACGAATGCGCTGGTTGCCATGCTCCGGCGCCTTGCCGAACGCCTGGTTGCCGGTGCTGAAACCTCCGTCATGCATGGATGAGTGTCCTTCCGTGGGCGGTTGCGGGTTGTACATGCAAAAACTCCTTATCAGAGCCTGATCAGGAAAATGATGGCGCTCTTAGTTAATAAGACGTACGAGCAGCCGAAATCATGAAGCGCGGGATGTAGAAATTTTGTCGGTAACATCCTGGAGACACACCGACATGTCCGAATAAACATCTGCGGCTGCTAAATTATTCCCGGTTTTTACGTCTTAACTGAGGTGTTGGCGAAGCTGTCCCTCGTCACGGTGTTTAATTTGGCTGTGGAGTCTGCGTGATTATTTCCAACGGGTTGTTCAGGGTGTGCGTGGCTGGGGCGTTGCTGGGGCTGAGTGTTTCGGCCACGGCGCGGGTGCAGGAGCAACAGACCACCGCGGAGATTCGGCGTACCAGCTTTGGTGTCCCGCATATCCGGGCCAACGATGAGCGTGGGCTGGGTTATGGCATTGGTTACGCCTATGCCCAGGACAATCTGTGCCTGTTGGCCAATGAGGTGGTGACCGTCAACGGCGAGCGCGCCAAGTACTTTGGCCCCGAACAGGCAACCCAGGAAGGGCGCAATAACCTGACCAACGACGTGTTCTTCACGTGGCTGAACACACCCGAGGCCGTTGCGGCATTCTGGAAGGCGCAACCCCCGGCGATGCAGCAGCGCATTGAAGGGTATGTTGCCGGCTACAACCGTTACCTCAAGGAGCGGACCGCCCAAGGCTTGCCGGCGCAGTGCCAGGCGGCCTGGGTACGGCCGATCACGGCAGAAGACCTGGTCAAGGTGACTCGCCGGCTGCTGGTGGAAGGTGGCGTCGGGCAGTTTGCCGAAGCGGTGGTGGGCGCCACGCCGCCCAATGCCGTGGCTCAGGTGGATGCCAAGGCATTTGAGGTCGCAGCCGCCAATCAGCAACGTTTTGCCCTGGATCGCGGCAGCAACGCCGTCGCCGTCGGCCGCGACCGTTCGTTCAACGGCCGCGGCATGTTGCTGGCCAACCCGCATTTTCCGTGGATTGGCGGCATGCGTTTCTACGAGATGCACCTGACCATTCCCGGCCAGCTGGATGTAATGGGCGCCGCCTTGCCGGGCCTGCCGGTGATCAACATCGGCTTCAACCAGCACGTGGCCTGGACGCACACCGTTGATACGTCCAAGCACTTCACCCTGTACCGCCTGACCCTGGACCCGAAAGACCCGACCCGCTACCTGCTGGACGGCAAATCCCTGCCCATGGAAAAAACCAGCATCAACGTGCAGGTCAAAGCCGCCGACGGCAGCACCAAGGAACAGTCCCGCACGGTCTACAGCTCGCAGTTCGGCCCGGTGGTGCAATGGCCCGGCAAGCTGGACTGGGACAACAAATATGCCTTCAGCCTGCGGGACGCCAACCTGGGCAACGACCGCGTTCTGCAACAGTGGTACGCGATGAACCGCGCCGCCAACCTCAAGGAGCTGCAAGACTCGGTGCACACCCTGCAAGGTATCCCGTGGGTCAACACTCTGGCGGCGGACGATCAGGGACAGAGCCTGTACATGAACCTGTCGGTGGTACCGAACGTCAGCGCGAAAAAACTCGCGCAGTGCAGCGACCCCCGGGTTGGCCTGCAATTCATCATGCTCGACGGCTCCCGCAGCGCCTGCGCCTGGGACGTGGACCCGCGTGCCGCCCAGGCCGGGATCTTCCCGGCCGATCAACTGCCGCAACTGCAGCGCACCGACTACGTGCAGCACTCCAATGACTCGGCGTGGATGGCCAACCCCAAGGCGCCGCTGACCGGATTCTCGCCGGTGATCAGCCAGGAGAAAATCGGCCTGGGCCCACGTGCCCGTTTCGCCTTGCAGCGCTTGCAGGAACTCGACAAGCAGCCGATCAAGGCCGCCGACTTGCAGAACATGGTCATGGACAACCAGGTGTATCTCGCCAGCCAAGTCATGCCGGACCTGCTCAAATACTGCGCGGGTGCCGACGCCGCCGTGAAATCCGTGTGCGACAGCCTCAAAAACTGGGACCAACGCGCCAACCTCGACAGCGGCCTGGGCCTGGTGCACTTCATCAACCTGGCGGAGCAACTGGCGCAAGCGCCCGACGCATGGAAGGTGGGTTTCAACCCGGCACAACCATTGACCACGCCGCGTGGATTGGCGATTGAACGCGCAGGCGTGGCCAAGGCACTGCATGAAGCGATGCTCGCCTCAGCCGCCGACGTAGCCAAACGCGGGCTGACCGCCGACAGCCGCTGGGGTGACATCCAGGTCTCGGGCCAAACCCCGATCCATGGCGGACCGCAAGAGCTCGGCGTGTACAACGCCATGCAAAGCGTGCCAAGGGCTGACGGGAAGCGCGAAGTCGTCAGTGGCAGCAGCTACTTGCAGATCGTGACCTTCGACGAGAAGGGCCCCAATGCCGAAGGCGTGCTGGCGTTCTCCCTGTCCAGCGACCCGGCGTCGAAATACTACAAGGACCAGACCCAAGCGTTTTCCGAGAAAAAACTCAGCCCGCTGCCGTTTACCGAACAGCAGATCAAGGCAGACCCGCAGTACCAATTGCAGGTTATCCGTGACAAGGAAGAAGCCGGGCGGTAGGGTAGCCCACCGGGAAACGATGCCCCTTGAGAGAATATTTTTTGAAATCAAGGGGTTGCAAGCCCTGGCAAATGAGTACATAATTGCGCCCATCGAACGCACTGAAGCATTAAAAACTTCAATGTTTTCAATGAGGTAGAGTAGAGGCAAGCTTCACATAGCCCACTCAAGTTTGTATGCGGTGAATGTCGGTTGTAAGGCATTGATCGTTTGAGGCCGAGTAGCAAAATGGTTATGCAGCGGATTGCAAATCCGCCTACGCCGGTTCGATTCCGACCTCGGCCTCCACTCTTAGAAACCCCGTAGATTAGCGTCTACGGGGTTTTTTTATTGGCTGCGGGAAAAGGGGGGCGTACCAAAACTTTTGGGTAGCCGTACCAAAACCTCTCTATTTTGTTGGGTTGGCAATAGCACCGACGCGGACGTAAATCTTCTTCGTAATCTCCTGCGTTGAGTGTCCAAGGAGCCGGCTGGCATCGTCCAGGTCGAGGATTTCAGAGGCAGCCTTCGGTCGGATGTCTCTGAACTGAAATCCGGCGATTTTGTGGACGAAGGCCTGGTCACCATTGGCTACGGCTTCCGCTACCGCTTTCGACCTCGCGTCATCCCACCTCTGGCATAGCATCCGCTCGGATAGATGCGTTTCATCCTGCCTCCGCGATGGGTTGGCGGAACACTGGAAGGGCGCAGGCCTGTTCGCGGAAAGCCTTCATGCCTTCCACGTCGTAACCCCAGATGTTGCTGTCGCCGAACCGCTCAGGCCCGAGGTAACCAGGGTGCATTGGCTCCCCGATACGGATGTAATCCCGGAACCCTTCAACGAGTGACCGAAGCGTGCTGCCATGGCTGAAGCCTCGCCACCGGCCACCCCAGGTTGTTTTGTGCGTGAAGATCCGCCGCGCGCTGTAGCCGTCGATGAACCAGACCTTGCCGCGCTGATCCACTTCCATGCTGGCGTAGCGATCCGCGACCTGGTTGAAGAAGCGCCGGCCGTGGGCCCCGATGATACCGATCACTGGTTGACCTGCTCGGTACGCTGCTGCTTCAGGGTGAGTTTGTTCTCTGTATGCATGAGGAGTCCTTGCCGGGCCATGCCCGGGCGGTGGAGAGTGTTGAGAGATCAGCTACAGTTGAATGGTCATTCACAAGGAGTGCAGAAAATGGCATGTCGAATTTGTAATGAGCCGGCAAAAGACATTGCTCCACTTGGCGACTATCAGGATTGGAACTGCGGCGAATGTGGCAGATATCGGATATCTGGAACACTTCTGGCTGAGCTGGATGCAAACCGACAGAGCCTTGATGTGAAGGCGACAAGGATTTGGATTGCAACCAATCGGGCAACAGGTGACGTACCAAACCTTTCAACGTTCGCAGCAAAACAACACAACCTGATAAGGGGTTAGGCAGCGCGTGCTTGGCGTTCTTCGGAGCGCCAGGGGTCGTTGGCTCGAGCCAGGGCAGCCGTGGGCGGCGGGCTGACGCTGTTGCCGCACATGTGCACCTGCTGGGTTTTGGTGAACGGCTTGCCGTCGGCACCGTGGCTGATGATGTAATCGGCCGGGAAGCCCTGGGCCTTGTACAGCTCGGACGGCTTCAGCATCCGTAGGTAGATGTCGACGATTACGTAGGGGTTCCCTTGACCATCACGGTGACCATTGCAAGGCGGTCCTTGGTGGTGATCGTCGGCGCGGGCGAGTCGCAAGCACTGATGTTCTCCGTGCCGTGGTAGCTGATCAGGAAGGCGGCAACGCGCAGGGCGCCAGCCTCATGCTCTGGCGACAACGTGAACGGCACCAGGGAGCTCTTACCGTCACCACCGGCGGTAATGGTCGGCGCTGGCCCCTCCTGGCCCTGTCCAAGACTGCCGCCGAATGCCCGCTCCATGAATGCGCTGGCCAATCCGTGGTGCAGGCCGCCGGCGCTGATGGTGTGCAGCGGATCATTTACGTCCCGGGCATCGCAGTTGCCGCGCAAGTGCACCATGTTCGCCGCCACCAGCTGTTGCTGGCTGCCGGTGTTGGTCACCGTGGTCATCGGGTCTTCGATGCTCTTAGCGTCGGTGGTGTTGAAGCCGCCATTCATTTGCGCCATGAACACCGTGGATATGCCCATGGCGTGAGCGGCACCGGCCGGGCGCTGATAGTTGCCGCCGCTGGTGATGGTCGGCAGTGGCTCATCCAGCGCCTTGCCCGCGTCGTTGAATCGAAACTTCACCAGGTGTGCTGATGCGATCGCGCGGTGGCTGCGCGTCATGAGCATGCCTACCGGTTTATCCACTGCTACCGGGTGTCCGGCATAGATCGGACCGCCGGCCCCGACCATCAACGGTCTGATCATTGTCAGCTCTCCGCGATTAGCACATCACAGTGGGCAGCGGCTCAAGCGGATCATTGATGCGGTCGCTGCCCTGGTGTGTTGCCGGGGCAATGATCGGGCTGACCACCGAGATGGCGCCGCCCTTCGAGTAGGAGGTGACGGTGCGCAGCGGCTCATCGGCTGACTGCACTGCCTCGCCGGACCAGTTGGCAATCGGCACAATGAACGGCGCCGCGCTGTCGATGACGAACTTCTTCATGCCCTTGGCAGCGCGGCGCAGGGTGGCCGGGGTCAGGTCTTTCTTGCGGCCGAATATGCTTTTGCCCAGGTCAGTGAAGTCGATGCAGTCGGCGGCGGTCTTTCACTTCTGCTGGCCCTTAGTGGGGTTCTTGGCGTGGGTTGGTTCCGGCCACACGATTGACTGACCGTCGCACCGGGCAATCATGAGCAGGCGTTCCCGGCCGGTCGGCGCGCCGAAGTCGCAGGCCTTGATGACTTTCCACTCCACGACGTAGCCCATGCCTTCCAGCAGGGCCACGAAACGGCGCCAGGTCCGGCCACGCTGCTTTGGGTCGGGGATCAGGAATTGTTGGCCCACTGGTACAACCTCAACAGGTGCGGCAATGTCGCCGCCGAGTTTCACTACCCGGCGGGTGGCCTTGTCGCGCTTGGCGATCAGCCGGCCCCAACTGAAGGATCTGCTTTACGTTCTCCTGGCTGATTACCCGGGGCCGCTTGATGCCTGCCCACTTGAGGCCGATCCACGACAGATTGCGGATCTCGCGCTTGCGCGGCTGGCCGCCGGCCTCCTGGCTGTGGTGCGTGCAGTCCGGTGACATGTGGACCAGCCGACGGCCTTACCGCCGCATTCAGTGTCCGGATCACCCTCGAACACGTCGGTGGTGAAGTGCTGGGCGACTGGGTGGTTCATGGTGTGCATGCTGATCGCTTGCGGACTGTGGTTCTTCGCCAGGTTCACCGCGCGGCCCAGACCAATCTCCAGGCCGGCACCACCGCCACAGTCGACAACGATCTCATCGTCCTGTGGGTTGAAGCCGAGTCCGTATTGGGTTTTGAAATCGAAGGGGTTTCTCCTGTTGTGCGGACATGGATAATCCTTACCGCAAATAGCGGTTTATCGGAGAGGCTGAAAATGGAAATGCTTTACAGAGGAGTGGATTGCCGCACCGATGAAGAGAGCGGCGGGAAGATCCGAGCCAAGGGAGATGCTGAGCAACTCATTTTTTTTGCCGGTGATTCAACAGTGATGGCGGGGAATGAGCTCAATACAACTGATGCTTCAAGCCGCAATGCGATGCACGGTCACAATATATGCAGTGACCAGTACACAACCACCTATGTTTCCTTCACCACGGATCGGCCAACAGCGGAAAAATTGGCAACCAATTCAGGGGGTACGGATGGGTACATCTACGTAATCAGTGCCAAGGCGCTAAGTGAGTTGGGGATTGCCTACTCTTCTCAGGAGGCACAGGTGAACAGTCACGAGTTCGAGGTGTTGGTAAATTTGGCAGGGTTTGATTCGCTCCCACAACCTGCGATCATCGAAAAGATATCGATAACAGTGTGAAATAAACACGTAGTTAGGTGTCAATCTTGCCAGTGTTGGGGTATTACGGGTAACCGGCATGGAGCCGGATCAAGGAGCAAAAAAATGAAGGTAGTTATTGAAAGGCACGATGGCACCAAGTACACCTACGAAGACATCGAGCAGATTCAGAACCCAGATAAGTATCAGACGATCTTGATCAAAGACGGTCAGCGGGTTGCGATAGAGCAAACCAACGACATCAAAAGTCTGCACACCATCAATCCAGACTGATTAAATCTGCTTTCTCAAAAGCGTTTTGTGCATCGGGCACGTGCGGGTCATGCCGCCTAGCGCTGGCCCAGCACCTGCTGGCGCGCCGCTTCAAATTCGCTGCCGAGTATCTCGGTGCCGCCTTCAATCTGCTCGACTCCATCATCAAGCCGAATGCCTAAGTTCAAATAAACCGCGCCGCCCAGTTGGAAGAACACACCGCCGCACATCCACAGTGCAGCTGGGTTCAGACCGATCGCCTCCCTGGCCGCGGCCATGTCGATGCTGGCAGGGCAATGCTCGTTCCACAGAGCCGACAGGGGCTCATGCTCGGCGACCTATGCGGCGCGCGATTCTTTCGGCTTCCCTTTGGCATGCTTTGCGCTCGAGCGAAGTGCCCGGTAGCCGTCCTGATCGGGGCGGCACCAGTGCACGTCCATTTCGCTGCTATCACTGAGCTTCACGCCACCGACATAGCTTCGATTGCCTGACCGCATCGGCGAGGCCGCGCCACCTAACACTTGGTCAAGCTTGGCGCTGGGCATCCCACTCTTTGCGCTTGGTTTCCCAGGCGTTTACCGCGGCAACCACGGCGGGGGCGGTGGTCTTGTACATGTAGCTGCTCATGGATTATCTCCAGTCAAGTGCCGCCCTCCGGTGGCCGGTGGTGGCAATTTGGTTTTGGTGGGCTATAACTTGTGAGCTGGCATTGGGCTAGCAGAAGCACGTGAGGTGTCTATGCGAGCAAGGACTTGGATAGGTTGGTCCGTCGCCTTGATTTTTTCTGGACCAGCTATGGCGGATCCGGTTGTAACAGTCAAATACAATGAGCGCTGCGGGTTCGCCTCTACCGGCCAAATCGCTCATCTGATAAACAGCGATGCCAAACGGGCATATAAGGTCGTTGTAAAAGAGATCTTCAACCCATGGGGCGGGGCAAAGCCAACAGAAACCTTAAAATCCTTCACTCTTCAACCTACAGAGGATCTTTCCTTGCAGTGCAGCTACGGCGACGACCACTATCCATACAAAATGAGATGGGTAGTCGTAAGCGAAACCCCACGCTGAGTATCGTGCTTATTTAGGTAGGCACCATTCTCCGGGGTAATGGCAGTTTTGTGTTGGCGACGGTATTACGGGTGACCGGCATGGAGCCGGATCAAGGAGCAACATGAAACTCTTTTTAAGTCACAACTCGAAAGATAAACCTACAGTCAGGCATGTAGCTTCTTACTTGGAGCAAAGAGGATATGAGGTGTGGCTGGATGAGTGGGAGATGACGCCGGGCGATTCACTCATCTCTAAAATTTCTGAGGGTGTTGAAGGTGCTGACAAGCTTTTAGTGTTCCTGTCGCCAACTTCAGTTGAGTCTGAGTGGGTTAAAAAGGAAGTTAATGGCGGCCTGATAATGGAGGTTGCCGAGGAGAAAGGCCTAGGTAGTAAGTTTGTGATACCGGTTTTGATTGAGGCTTGTAAGGTTCCATTCATGCTGCGCGAAAAACTTTACTCCAATTTCACAAATAAATCTTTTGAAGATGCTTGCGAGGAATTGGTTTCAGGTATCGAAGGTAAGGCTATAAAAGCCAAGCTTCAGCCCTATTCGAATGCAGTGATCAACTCGTATGATTTAGGGCAGCGCGGAGATGGAAAGTTTGTCTTGGTTGTTGAAGTGACTAGCAATCTTTCACCTATAAATGGATTGACGGTTGAGATTCAAACAAATGGGTTTTTGCATACTTCAGAGCGTATAGGAGCATCTGGCGATATAAACCCTACTGGCGTGATAGCGACTAGCTTTTCGAATACTAGCACTCACTCTGATAATGGATATTTCTTTAGGAAATTTACGGGGCCTGAAATAAAAAAAGGGATTAGTTATTTTGTTGAGTTTATATCCGAACAGCCCGTAGTAATAAAATCTCTTGGGTATGCCGATGGATACGGCAAGGAAGTCTGATAGGTGGTGTGTTTACCTGAGGCGTGTGTTGCTTCCTAGTGCTAGGCAGCAACACCAACGGTTACCGGATGCGGCGAGTTAGATGGGTTATGCTGGGCTTTGAGAGTTAATCTTTATGGGCACGATTTTCAGATAAAATATTTCCCTGGGATTTTATTAAGGAACGCGTATTGGACATGGATTTAGAGTTTCTTTCTCAACATCAAAAAATCATCGAAGGTTGCGAAGGCCGAATAAAATGGTCCGCAATGAACGCAGTGTTCCACCTTAAAAAAGCGAAAGAGATATCTGAAATTGATCCGCTTATGGCAGCATTTCGATCGGTATGCGCGGAGGAAGAGGCTGCCACCGCGCTAATCGCGTCCCTACAAGAGCAAAATTACCTTGGTAGTGAAAAGATAAACTTCCGAAGTCATAACGATAAGCACACAGTTATTGTGTTTATTCAGGCGGTTATATTGTGGCTCGAAAAACTGAAAACGCAAATTGGCCCTGCAATCGGAAGGCATAGGCTTTTTACTGATGAGGTAAACGGGCGTCTTGCCATCCGTATCGGGTTTCAGTTGGGCGATACCAAAAATCAAATAGTTCCTAATCCACCGTTACACCTCATCACGCAAGGTGATAAAACTTTGGCAGATGTATTTGAGAAGGAAGTTAATGCGGTTTTAGGCAAGAAAAAGCTTAGCCAGGTTAAACGTGCGATCTCGAGTCGTGCGAACTTTCGAAACAAGCTTTTATATGCTACGCCGCAAGGTCCATACCGGCATAAGGGGGATATCAGTCAGTGGGTAATGAACCAAGCCGGGATTGTGAATTCGTTATTAATCGCACTCGCACTTGTAGACCCATGGCGGAAACCGGAGTTTCCGCATTCTGGAATCGTGATTGCATTGATTGATGTATTCTTGAAGTTGGTGTCTAGGCTTGAAAAGAGTAGCTGAATTGACTTTCGTCAGACATCGATTGCGATAAACGGGTGAACTATTCTTCTTCGGCGTCGAGCCGCAATGCCTGACGCTGGCCGCGAACGTAGAGCTCTGCCGCCACGTTTTCGTTAACTTCGATTTTGTGGCGCGAATGAAGCGTTTCGGCTGCACCGGCCGGGCCGACGGGGCGCACATAGCGCGGGCATTCTGCGATCACCAATGCCTGCTCCGTGTCTTCAGTCCGGGCTATCAGGTCGGCAAGCATCTGTTTTTCGCCAGCTCGAACCCGGCGCCGAAGTTCTTACTCGCCAACCTCCTTGCAGATCGCTGCTGATGGCTCAGCCGAGCTGGATTGGCATGAGATCTTTGCGGTAGCAACGCTACCGAATGACCGGATTTGTGACCTTGTAACTGCGCTGAAAGCGTCTGGGCGCAGCCCCGGGGATAGACGGGGCTGATTTGATCAGCCCCAATACTGCGTTAGTGCGGTTTCAAACAATCCAGCGCCTGATCCGCCAAGGTTCTGGCCATGTCGATCAAGTGCACGGTGGAACGCGCCATGTCGCGGTTGTCTCCAGGTGATCCCTGCACAGAACCCTCAGCCGTTGCGGCTGCACAGCGCAGCAATTCAGAGATTTGAGCGATTGCGTCTTCAAAGCTGACGTCTGGGTGAACGGTAAATATTGGGTGGGAGGCGGGATCGGGTCGGAGGTAGTGACTCAAGGCGCGATCAAAGGCTTCGCGGTCTTGGGTGGTACGAGGTGGATCTGGAACGATCTTGTCCATGCATAAGCTCCTACTGGTGGTGAGCCATCCTGGTGTCGGTCTCACTCGACAAAAGGTGGCAGCTATGTGCAGGGTGAGAATACCGGACAGTAGGACTCCGGCCAGACCGAAGTCTGCCCGCACACAGCCGCCATAGAGCATGCTACAGACGGTCGTGGCGCTTGGCGCCTACTGGTTCCGGATTCTCACACCCGGTCGCTGATATGCAGCGACGGAGCGAAGACTAGCCAGTGATTCCAGCGGCCACAAGGCCAAAAGATTCTCTAGGAAACGTCCCGCAAGTTAAAGCGATTTGCCTTGCTGGCCCTTAAAAAACCGAGAAGATTTTAAACAGAGGAAGCAAGGTCAAGGGGGCGGATTTATCTGATTACGTGCTCGACTCTCAATAGCCCTGCAGATTAACGTCTACGGGGTTTTTATTGCCTGTTGGAAAGTGCAATGGACGAAAAAAAGCCCGCAATCACGGGCCTTTCTCACAGGGCATTCCAACTTACTTGAACAGGCCGCCAATGGCGTTGATCGCATCCGCAGCCTTGTTCACGTTTTGCTGGCGTTGGGGATTGGTATCCACCTGCGCCTGAGCGTTGTAAGTGCTGTTGCTGCAACTTTTGTTGGTTTGTGTCAGTGCCGCCTGGAACGCGGTCGCGCGCAAGGTATCGCCCTTGGCATTGGCCGCGTTGATATTCGTTTGTAGGTCGCGGATCTGTTGCTGGCAGGAGGCGTTATTGGCGTTGACGGTGCTGTTGCTGTTGCTGGCGCCACCCAGGGCAGATGACAGGGCGCCCGTGAGGGCTGACAGGTCGGCGGCTTGGGCGGTGAGGGTAAACAGGCTGAACAGGGCGGCGGCGGGTGCGAGTTTGGAAAGGCGCATGGCAAACCTCAATGTTTTATTGCCTGCGCAGTTCCGGGAGCCCGAGCAAGCGCAGAACAATATCCATATAGAGGTGAGCGCTCGGGTGAAGCGAAATATATTTGGTCAATTTTTGACCTTCAACAGCGGAGCTCCATAAGTGTGAGTTGTTTCACGTTGTTTCTTAGACGTTGATGGGTGTTACAGCGGTGTTTACTTGAAAGGATGCAAAATGAGGCAGCTACCTCACTTGGCGCAGTGCACACCCGATAGCCGCACCAGCAGCGTCAGAGCAACGATTGCCCAGCCAAAGTTGAGCGCAACAAACATCCATTCAGGTGGAGTTGCACTCAGGAAAATCATCGAGGTAATCGTTAAAAAAACCATCAAAAACCCAAGCGTAAGCCAGAACCAGCGATTCGCCTGGCGCGGACATCCCTCGATCTTCAACGGGTTGTCTTCAGGGAGCGTCATGTTCGTTCGGCCTCGGTAACGTGATGCTTCCTTGCCGGTGTTGAGCTCAAGAGGGCCATCCTGAGCAATGGGGCAGCGCGATGCAAGGGGCGCTCTTAGTTCCCATCCATCAGGCGCATCGCCAGTTCGGGGCTGAACGTGCCTGCCGCCGGGCCGCCGTGACAATCGGTTTTTGTTGAAGACGCACCGTCCGAGTTGCCCGGAAGTTTGATCCATAGGGCAACCAACCGCGGTGAAAGCACTTGGGGTGTCATACCGATCCTGCGACCCGTGGGGTTGCACCAGTCACCAGGCGTTGCGCCGTTGCCGTTGCGGCTGGTGTCTACCGCGATGGCTTTTGTATAGGTGTATTCGCTTAACAGCCTGGCATTGATCGCGTCACCGTAACTGCGCACCTGGGCGAGGGTGTAGAAGTTGGCGATATTCAGGGCAAACCCGCGGGCCTCTTTCACACCGGCTGCATTCAGCGCCTCGGCCATGGCGCCTGGGGATTTCCAGCCTGGATTGCCGGCGTCCAGATATACATCCGTATGGGGCGAGCGCTGCTTGAGCCCCGAGACGGCGTAATTGATCAGCTGCAGCCGCTCGGAGTGCTTGTCCTTGTCCAGGCACTGCATATCGGCCAGCGCATCCGGTTCCAGAATGACCACCGCAGATTTGTCTCCAATACCGTTGATCAGTTGGTCTACCCAGGCCCGGTATGCTGTTGCATTCGGCGCACCGCCTGCAGACGCGCCGCCGCTGCAGTCACGATGGGGCAAGTTGTAGGCCACCAGGATCGGCGTTTTATCCGCGCCGGCAGCGGCCGATACGTAACGATTGACTCGATCCGGGAGCGTGCCCGCAGCCTGGCTGGTGCGGGTCAGCCACAGGGCACTGGGCACCTCGGCAATGGTTGAGCGGATCTTTGCGGTGGCAGGCGTATCGGGGTGCTGCTGGACCCACTGTGCGGCGGTTGACTGCGGGTTGACGTAGAACCCATCGCTCGCCTGGGCAGCAGGCAACATCGACAGGCCGATAAAGCCGGCGGCAAGGGTGGCGATCTTTAGCACGCTCTACACCAGTAAGAGGGGCGGGTGGCCAAGGTAAGTCGGCTCGCCGCCGACGTCACGTGAAGCTGTATGAAGCTTGGCGGGTAGCCGCGTAGGCCGTGGCCATGGCATGCTCCCGCGCTCAGCATCCAGTCAAGGAAGAACGATGTCGATTTATGCAATCACCGTCCCCTGCTTTGCGCAGATGTTGCGGTCGCTCCAGGGGCTTTTGTCCAAAGGCGAAGCGCACGCCAGCGAGTTGGCCTATGACTCGCAAAACCTGCTGGACGCGCGGCTGGCGCCGGACATGCACACCCTTGCAACGCAGATCCGGTTTGCGTGCACCCAGGCTCAGGAGTCGGTCCAGCGTCTTACCCACCAGCCGCTGCCGGTCCTGAGCACACCCGTGACCTTGAGCGAGACGCATGGTTTGATCGAGCAAACCCTGCAAGCCCTCGCTTTGGCAGATCGCGAACTTATCGACAGCAGCGAGCGTGTCGTCTCGATCGAGCTTCCAGACGGCGTCATCTTTGATATGACTGCCCACGAATACGCGGTCAATTGGGCCATTCCCCAGTTCTATTTCCACCTGATGACCGCCTACAACATCCTTCGCCATAACGGTGTGCCGCTCGGCAAGGCCGATTACGTGCCGCATATGTTCGCCTTCGTGCGCGCGCAATAAGCAGCCACCCGAATGAATGGACCCCGGTTCTGCACATAAGCGTATGGTGGGTGTTAAACGCGCTTATTGAGGTACCCACCATGGACGATCGGCTCGGCACCCGCCTGAAAGAAGAACGCAAGGTCCTGGGGCTTTCCCAACAGGAGTTCGGCGCGATTGGCGGTGTCGCTGCGAATGCCCAGGTGCATTACGAGAGCGGTGCTCGACTGCCCAAATCCGATTACCTGATAGCCATCCGGCGCAAAGGCGTGGACATACTTTATGTGCTGACGGGGGAGCGGGCGGTTATCAATCTGGACACGCTCAGCGACAAGGAAACGTTGATCATCAACCACTACCGCACGCTGGACGGGATGGATCAGGATGCGATTGCGCAGATCACTTCCTCGTTGTCTGACAGCTAGCAACGAGGAAGTCCCGGATTTGCTTTGCGCCAGGCTAGAAGCTGTCGGTCGTCCTGAAGTTGCCGCCGCCTGCACTGCCTGACGACGAAAAGCTGACCGTGTTGTTATTGCTGTTGCTGTCGACGGTGATGACGCCGTAGCTGATAGGGCTGATCGATGCGCTGACATAGCCCCGCGTCGCGCCGGCGGCTACCTGGCTGCGGCGCACGATTTTAAGGCCCCGGCCAAGCACATCCACCACTTGCCCAAGTGTCACGTCCTGCGTCATGTAGCCGGCTACCAGCCGCTCGAAGTCTGTCGACAGGTCAAAGTAAACATCGCGACCGGTAAAGTCATCGGTGCGAACTCTACGCTCCAGATCTTTGGCGCGCTGGTAGTCGCTCTTATACAGCTTGATTGCATCCTCGGCCTCCGCCAACTTCTGTAACACCATTACCAAGCGCAGATGCGAAGTTTGCAGTCGCTCCACGATCAGGTCGTCAGCCGCGTCCGGAGTCTGGCTGGCGAGGTCAATCAATTCGCCGATGCTGCGGGTTTTCAGTTGGTCAGTGAGCAACTGCCGAGCACGCTGGTACTGCGGGTCTTCGTTGCGCAAGTAGCTACCGAGCTTTTCCTGGATAGCATTCGCCTGGCGCTTGGCGTTGTCGATCACCTGTTGCAGGGCGTCGAGCTCGGGTTGTATTGAGGCCTGCCCGAGTTGGTCTCGTGCCTGAGTCAGTTGCGCATCGACACTTGTGCTCAGGTTGCTGATCAGATCGCTGCGTTCGGCCTGCAAGGCTTCGTTTCGCTCATCAAGGGCGATCAGGCTAAGCTCGTTTTTGCGGTTGGCGAGGTAATTCACCTTGGTGGCCAGCCAGTTGTCCATCCAGCGGTTCAGTCGATTTCGCCGGTATTGGTCGGTGCCGAAAGCGTGCCCGCGCAGGTAGACGTAGACCAGGTTCGTATCATAGCCGCGGCGTTTCAGCGCGCACTCCTGGCGCAGTTCCTCATAACCGCTGATGTGTTCGCGGTGGGCGGCTTGGGCCAGGTCCAGTTGCTCGACCTGCCGCGCATAGTCCGCGTTCAGCTCCAGAGATAGCCGGGCTTGTTGGTCAAGAGAGTCGGCTCGTGCTTGCAGCTTTTCCTTGTCTGCCAGCGTACGGGCCACGTCGTGCTCTGCCTCACGCAGCTCCCGGTGGAGCAAGTCCTGAGACTGTTGGCGCATTTTCAGGGCGGAGGCGACTTGCTCGTTCTGCGTGTCGCCCAGTTGCAGGTGCAGGGCGGCGATGTGGCCCAAGCGCAGGGTCAGATCCTGCTCCAGCGCCAGTTGCTCGCCGAGCAGCTCAGACAGTTGTCGCTCGGCCGTGCGAATCATCAGCTCGGCGTTGCGGGAGTTACGTTCGGTGATGCCGATCAGGGTGTCAGGCGTCATGTCTTCACCACTCCAATATCGTTTCGAGCGGGTCGGTGGTCCGTTGGCTCAAATAGGTGACTTCCATCCTGCCGGCCGGCTTGCGGCCGATCACGCGGTGGGTCAGGTGGCCGTCGTCGAGTTTGTCGGCCTTGACCTTCAGGTATTCGGCCTGCGGCACCCGCACAGCGAACTGGCTGGCCCAGGCGCCGGTGCCGGTCTCAGTGCTGACGGTGGGCAGCAGCACCGGCCTGTCCGACAGGTCGACGGCTTCGACAACCAAATACCAGCTCTTGCCCTGGGTCGAACCAGGATTGGAATTACACAGCGCCTTGTCGTAGCAGCGCTCGACACCAGACGGTGTGCCGGGCCGGTCGACAACCCGGATGGTTACCTCCTTGGGGATCAGTTCGGTGTTGGCACGCAGTGCCCTGAGTTGGCCGCCGGCTTTTTCGATCTCGAATTTCCCGATGAGGTCTTTGATCATGACCAATTCGGCCTGCATGCCAAGCGTCGCTTTGCTGTCGGAGGCGGGCAGGTGAATATCGGCGACCTTGCGGGTCAACTCGTTGAGCTGGTCGGTCATCGGCTGGACCGCCTTGACCTTGGCCAAAAACGCTTCCAGCACGCCGATCTGCTCATTGGCGTAATCGACCCCCGAGGTATCGACCATGGCCAGGGCATGTTCGGCCTTGGTGTTCAGACGGGGCAGGGCACTGAACAGATCGCTGCCCTCAAGATAGGCCGGATCCTGTTGCACGGCGCTCAGGCGGGCCTTCAGGTTGGCGATGTCTGACTGTTTCTGTGCCACGTTCGTCTCAACGGCGATGGCCGCTCGTTGAGCCTCTTGGATTTCGTGCCTGGCGACCATCACCCGGCTGCATTGCACCACCAGCAAGGTGACCGCGATGAGCTGAATGACGAGTATGCCGCGATGGCGCTTGAGCAGTACCTTGCTCCAGAAACGGTCAAGCGCACTCAGTTCCGGGGCCTCGAACACCAGGCGTTTGGAAAAGAATTCGCGCACGCCCTGGTCGATCTGCGCTTCGGTGAATTGAATGCCGTTGTTCTGGTAATACTCACGGATGCGCGCCGCCACTTCGGCACGGCGTTGAGGCAGGCTCAGGTCTTTTTCCACAGCCATCTGTTGGTGGCGCAGTTGATCGACCAGCGCCATCGCGCCCAGTTGCTCGGAGAGGAGAATGTCGCTCATCAAGCGGCCTTGGTCAGCAATGCGGCGAACTTGCGTTTGGCCTCTTCGACGGCTTCGGCGATGTCACGGGACGCGTTGCTGGATTCAGCGCGGTAGGTTTCCGTCAGGCCGTGCATGTCCGTCTGGAAACTCAGGGTGGCGTCGGCCAGGGCGCGCACCGAGTCGACCTTGATCGTGGTGCCGTAGCTGGCCTGGACCGCCGCTTCCAGTTGCGTGTTGCCGGTGCTGCCCAGGGCTTCAAGACCCTTGCTGATGCCGTCGGTGGTGGCATTCAGTGTGTTGGTGGCTACGGCCAGGCCGCTGTTGCTGGTGAACGACACGGCGAGGCCGGTCAACACCACTTCGTTGGTGGAGAAGAACGAGACCATGCGCTGGTACTGGCGCTCCTTGATCACATGCACCTGGTTGATCCGGGCGAAGACCATTTCGGCCGTGTTGTAGCCGACCTTGAGGTCGTCGGCAATGTCCTTGACGATCTGATAGCGCTTGTCTTCGTCCTGCAGGGCGCGTACAGCTTCGTCGCGGCGCAGCTCCAGGGCCGCGCGCTCGGCCGGCGCCAGGGTTTCGGCAGCGGTGACTTGGGCGTTGGCCTCGTTCAAGGCCTGGGTCCGCTGCTCCAGCACCTGGCCGGCCGTGGCGAGCACTTGCTGGGCATCGACCTCGGCGGCTTTCATGGCCATGCGGAAGTCCAGGTAGGCCTCCAGAATCACGGTTTCCCGGGCGATCTGGTCATTGGCCGACTTGCACACCTGCAGGTATTTTTCACGGATTTCGCTGAAGCGGCTGGGGATCGAGCCACGACGCAGGTTCATCCAGCTCAGCTTGAGTTTCTCCAGCGTATCCAGGCGTCCGTCATCCATCCAGCCGGCCATGGCGGCCGCGTCTTCGCGGATCGAGGTGAAGCTTTGGGTTATGTCCATGAAGCGTGTGGAGATATCCATCCCGGCGATCTGTTCGCGAACCACGCTGTTGAAGGTGGTCGACTGTTGCAGCACGGCAGCGATAGCGGTGACTTTGGCGGTGTCGTACTGGGCCACGCGGTCCAGCAATACCAGGACCGGTGCATCTGGAACCGGCTGCAGAAGATTGATGCCCAGGGTCCGCAGGCCAGTCAGCGCGCGGTCGAGGTAGTTGCTCATCGAGTGTCCTTTCAGGATGTGTTCGGCACAGGTGCAGAGAAGTGCGCAAGTATACCGATCAATGAAGGCAAACCAATGGCAGTTTGGTGGGAACGCGCTTGTTGGCAGGCCTGACGAAGTGTATGCCTGTATCTGCCCGTAGCTGTACGGGGCGCAGGCTGGCGCAACGTTCTACTGTCACGGCCACAGTACTCGTTCGGATGTCGCGCCATGCTTATGTCTTCAAGCCTGTTGTCAGCCTTTGCGCTGTTCGCCTTTGTGTCCTCAATCACCCCTGGCCCCAATAACACCATGTTGCTGGCGTCGGGGGTGAACTTCGGTTTTGTCCGCTCTATTCCCCATGCGCTGGGCATCAGCATTGGCTTCATGTTGTTGGTGATCGCAGTGGGCTTGGGCCTGGGGGAAGTGTTCAAGGCGTTGCCGTGGGCCTACACCGTATTGCGCTATGTAGGGGCGGCGTATTTGCTGTACCTGGCGTGGAAGATTGCAACCTCCAGCGCGATGTCCGATGACACCGATGACAAGCGTAAACCCATGACCTTTCTCGGCGCGGCGGCGTTTCAGTGGGTGAACCCCAAGGCCTGGGTCATGGCGCTGGGTGCTATCACCACCTATACGCCTGCCGACGGTTATGTCACCAACGTGCTGTTGATTGCGGCGGTGTTTGCCCTGGTGAACCTGCCCAGTGTTTGTGTGTGGGCCGGCTGTGGCAGCGGCTTGCGCAATGTGTTGCGCGAGCCGCGTTGGTTGCGGCTGTTCAACTGGTCGATGGCGGGATTGTTGGTGCTGTCGTTGTATCCGATGTTTTTTGCCGGCTGAAACTACCGCTGAACGCAGGCGGCGGGGTGTGGATGCTAGACCGGTGAGATGGTGGCAAGCAGACCAATCGCGATGGTCAGCGCAAGAAAACCGAACAGGAAAAATGCCATCTTAGCCATAAGGCCTCCGAAATGAACGGGCCGGCAGGACGGTTCCTGTCGGGCTCCACGGGCGTGTCGGGAGTGGGTGTATTGTCAGGGCAGGACGAGTTTCGATACAGGGTCAGATGCACAAGAAAAAAGCGTATCAGATGCTCCCCGGCGCCGCCGGTGCCGGAGAACAGGGGGATGCTGGTTTTCGGGGATCAGGCAATAAATAGCGGGTCAGTTCGGTCAAGGAACTAACCTTTTGTGCGGAGTATCGTATTCACCATCCCACACAGGAGGTTTTTCATGAGCATTGGGGCGAGGTTAAAGGCAGAACGTGCCAGGCTTGGCTATTCTCAAGCGGCGCTGGGCAAGGTCGGAGGCGTTGAGACCAATGCCCAGGGGCGTTATGAAAACGGTGTGCGTTTTCCACGGGCAGATTACCTGGCGGCCATTGCCAAGGTCGGTGTCGACGTGTTGTTTGTCATCACCGGCAACCGGGCGGAAAATGGCAACGCCGATTCAGCCAAAGCGGCCGAAGCACTGGACAGCGCCACGGAGTGGCTGGAGAAGGCAAAAGAGTTGATTCACTGAAGCGGTTTGCATCGGGGCGAGTAGGCAAATGGGCAAAACGTTGGCTGCGCTGTCGTTTTTGATGACCCTGGTTTGGGTTTCAGTGGTCATTGCGGTAATGACTTATTTTTCCTGATGCACCTGGGGACGCGTGCGGTGGGGGCCGAAGCGGCCTGCGCTGCTATTGCCCACCACCGCGGCCGAAATCTGTAGATCACTGATCTGGCGAGCTTTTTTGTTTGCCGGGGTGCAGCTTGTTTGTTTGAAAAAGCCCGCGCTCGACCTTGCATCGAGGGGGCTGGATCTATATATTCCCTAGCCTGCTGCAACGCTCAAGGGCTGTTCAAGCTGCTTGGCTCGCTGTATAGCGCTACCGCCCGAATGGCGAAACTGGTAGACGCATGGGACTTAAAATCCCCCGCTCGTAAGGGCGTGCCGGTTCGATTCCGGCTTCGGGCACCACAATATTCAAGGACTTGCGTGATTTATCAGGCAGGTCCTTTTTTGTTTCCGCTCCGCAATTTCAACTGTTGCTCCGCAACTCACTTAGTTGGCGGATGCCCAGTCAGGCTTTTTACTGAGTGTTTTTAGTCTGGTTCGTACACGATGGATCTTAGGTAAACTCAAGGATGTAGTAGATGCGTAATACCTGGTTGCTGCTCTTTGTTTCGTCCATCGCCCTTGCTGGTTGTGGCGGGATCCCCTCTGTTCCCTATGTCGATCCACCTCAGGCCGACAATACGGCCCGAGTTCGTGTGATCACCAATTCCAATGTGTTTGGCGACAGTGTCACTGGCAGCTGTGCCCCGGATACTCGCCACAAAATGGCTGTAGCTGGTCGCTTCTCAGAGGATGGACAGCCGAGCATTAACTACCCTCAGTACCCACTTAAGCCGGCCGATCTTGGAATGCCGGGAAGGGTTTCACCCAAGCTTCAGCAGTACATCGGAGCCGTTCGGATGGCCGAAGGCTTGTACACCGAGATTGTGGCTGAGTACCGCGTTAAAACAGATGCACCCTTTCAGGTTGCGACATTAGGTGCGTCGGCCGGCAGCTACGGCAGCACTTACGCTGTGTGCCCAGGCCAGGCGAAAGTATTCAAACTGGAGCCCGGAAAAGACTACGAGGTTCTGGTGGGCCTCGGCAGCGCGCCCAACGCGGATGGAAATGCGGTGATTATGTGCGTGTTTGGCGTAGTCGAGCTTATGTCTATTCCTAATCTACCGATTGCATGGCCGAAAAAACTCACGGGCACGGAGTCGCCCCAGAAGCTTTGCAAGGGCTAAGTAGCACAGCTCATATTTTTTACGTGGTTGCCATATCTAAGCCCAGCGCGATTGCTGGGCTTTTTCGTTTTTGGCTATCCATCTCGGCAAGAGCGAGCGGGCATTGAAGATCTTGGCGCTATTGCTTGGAAGCACGCTCTCAAGAGCCTGAGGCAATCCGAATCTTTGTCTGCTCAGGTGTTTCATGCTCAACCACCTGAACCGTGTCCGATAGCTGAATGAGGGGATAGTGCTCGCGCATCCCCTCGAGCATCACCCTTGGTGGCCATTCGTCCTGCATACCGCAGAAAGCAGCGGCTTCGTTTAAAGGCATGTACGTGCAACGAGTAACCCACACGACGGTTGTCTTGCTCGGGTCGTCCTCACATTCGTAGCGCAAATAGCCTGGCTCTATATGCAGTTCGCCCATGCGGATCGTTGACCTCTTGCTGCCTTTGAGCAACTCAGGGAAAAGTCGAGGCACAATCCGCAACGTTTGCATGCACGAATCCTTAGAAAACACACATAAAAGGGAGTAATTGCCAGAGTCTTCCATGAGCCCTTTCTTTGATGCTTCCATTGCGATCTGAGCGCGTCACCGTAGCAGAGTAGGGCGCTCGCCAGAAATAAGAAGCCCAGCGCTGGGCCGGGCTTCGATGTAATAGCGTCAGAAACTAACGATGCTTGTTCTTGTGTTTATGCTTGTTTTTGCCATTGTGCTTCTTGCCATCAGATCGATGATTGCTCTCATCGTCCGCCAGGTTGTTTCCTAGCGCGCCACCCGCGGCGCCGCCGAGACCTGCACCGATCGTCGAGCCAGTGGCGCCGCCGAGGCGATTACCAATGAGTGACCCGCCAGCCGATCCGACACCGCCACCTATCGCGGCTTCCGCTCTGTTGCCTCTTTGAGCGCCGACAGCACTGCCGGCAGCACCACCTACGCCTGCGCCTACTGCCGCGCCCGTCGAGCCGCCGAGCTGTTGACCTACGATATTGCCAAGTGCACCACCAACGCCGCCTCCAAGAGCGGCTGTGCCATCTCCGGCTGCCATCGCGCCTTGCGAAATGAGGACACCCAGAACTAGGGCGGGTAGTGTCATTTTCATTTTTTGAACCTCTATGGGTTGTCAGCAGGCGCTCACGGTTTAAAGCACGCCTGGCATTAGGACTAGAGTGAAAGTTTGAAGTTCTCTAAGGGCAGTGCCCGCAGGCGAATGGTTGTAACAAGATATGCCGTGTTGGGTCTGGCTGCAGATGGCAGGTACAGGACTGACAATGACGGGAAGCTGGCAAGCATCATAGGGATCGTTACGCTAGGGTGCAGATTCAGCGGTGATTCTGCCGACATGGCGCTTATGTCGGCCGGCCTAGCATGAGGAGATCCTATGTCCACTTCCAAGCTCCCTTCACGTGTTTTCAGCACGCCCCGTCATACGACGCATTATGTAGAGCAGGGGCCTGCCGATGGACCATTGATGATGTTCCTGCACGGTTGGCCTGAGCTCAGTTTGATCTGGCGTGCGCAGATGGAAGCGTTCGCAGCTAAAGGCTGGCACTGCGTTGCACCCGACATGCGCGGTTATGGTGGCTCCTCTGCGCCAGCCACCATAGATGCTTACACGATTGAAAACATCGTGACAGACATGGCAGAACTTCATGACCATCTCGGCGCAATACCCGCAATCTGGGTAGGCCACGATTGGGGCAGCGTTGTGGCGGGTGAATTGGTTGCTCATGAACCTCAGCGGAGCCGCGGCGTGGTGCTGATTTCGGTCCCCTACTTCCCCTCCACGAACGCGCTGCCGACGCTGGTCCCGCTGGTTGACCGAGGGATTTATCCGGCGGACCAGTATCCAGACGGTCAATGGGACTATTACCGCTACTACAACACGCACTTTGCGTCCGCCGTCGCTGATCTTGATGCGGACAAAGCCGCGTCGCTGGCATCGATTTATCGGCGAGGCGACCCTGCGGGCATTGGCAAGGTTGCATCCAATGCCGAAGTGACCAGGAAAGGCGGGCGGTTTGGCGAAGCGCACCGGGCCCCACCCACCCGAACAGACGCCGCGCTCTGGCCCGAGGCGGACTTTGCTGCACTGGTGCGGACGTTCGAAGAGCGGGGCTTCCGCGCACCCTGCGCGTGGTACCTGAACGACGATGCCAACATCGAGTACGCCCACCGAGCGCCCGATGGTGGACGCCTGTCATTGCCCGTACTGTTTGTGAACGGCGATTACGACCAGATGAATACCATCAAGGGCAATCAACTGGGCGATCCAATGCGTGCGGCCTGCGCAGATCTCAGCGTGACGAGCGTGTCTGGCGGGCACTGGCTTCCGGTGGAGTGCAAGACAGAACTCGTAGTGGCCATAAGTACCTGGCTAGAAAGTAGAACGCTCTCTATACCTTAGTCAGCGAGCCTTCGAGTCGGTACAAGTCGAGGGTGGGAGTTGTGTAGAAAGAGAGCGATGTCTGTGCCGCGAAGTCGTCGATATGAACGACGGTCGCACCATCAGCTTCTTGCCAGGTGATCACGAAAGCGGTGGGCGAGATAGCCTTCCATTCGTAGTTGACCTCTCTTTTAGCGCCTTTGAGATCGCCGCCGATAATTTCATAGCTGAGGCTTTGGCCGTCTTCCGCATAAATATTGAGCGCGATTAAACCGTCGTAACGCACTTCGAACGTTTTTCCGGCGAAGGGTGGTTTGGTAGCTGAAGTCGACATGAGGCAGGAGCTTCCTGAGAGTGGTGATCGCGCATCATGTGCTTGTCCAGTGCTCCCTAAACAGCCGGGTAAACACAAAACATATTTGACGTACACGCACGAACGTTACGACTTTCGAAGTCTTCAGGCATGCTCAGCGTTCGGCTGTGCGGGTTGTTCGCAATGGCTAACGGAACGTATGATCGGAACGAGCGCCCTTATTTGGGCGCTGAGACTCACACCCTTTGAAGGACATGAGCATGGAAAAGCACTTCGGTAATTCAGGCCTGTTCAAGGCTGCTTCGTATCACTGCAACACGCTCCTGAGCAGCGGCATTGCGCGCTGGGAGCTGAAAAATATTGCGTTGAATACGAAGGAGTTTTTGATATGTCCAAAGAACTACTCGGAGTTTCTGCTCTAGGGTTGATGGTGCTCGGTGAGTTTTGTGCAATCTACAGTGAGGTGGTAACCGCCAAGCTTGCCCAAACAGGGAATGGTTCATGGGAAGGGTTCGTCCTTCCCGTTGTGGTTATGTGTTTTGCCGGGCTTTGCCTGCTGGGTGCGTATTGGCTGGGGTACATGGCTGTCGGTGATATCTGGATCGTCACCGTGGTCTCAGTCACCTCTTTGTTGCTGCTTGAGCCAGTGGTGGTCTGGTCTCTGTTTCATGAAGCACCAGGACGTGGCGCACTCATCGGGTTCGTCCTGGGAGCCTTGGGTATGCTTTCCACTGTATTGCTTTAACTCAGCCCTCTGGCCCGGTGATCAAACGCCGGGCAGTTCACCGCCGCTGGGTTCCGTGCAACCCTCATTATTGATTTTGTCATTCATCCACGGAGCAGACAGCCCATGTCAAACACCGCTGGCATGTTTACCCGTCAGTTTTTTCACGGCACCCGGGCTGATCTGGAACCGGGCGATCTGATCCGCGTCGGCTACCCATCCAACTTCACAGAAGGTAAACCACTGTCGTGGGTCTACTTCGCGGGCACCCTGGATGCCGCCATCTGGGGGGCTGAGCTGGCACTCGGCAGTGAGCGGGAACGGATTTATGTTGTGGAGCCAACGGGGTCAATCATGGATGATCCCAATGTGACGGATAAGAAGTTTCCCGGTAATCCCACGCTGTCCTATCGCTCCGCCGATCCGTTGCGGGTCGTCGCTGAAGTGACGAAGTGGCAAGGGCATCCGCCTGAGCGGTTGCAGCAGATGAAGGACAACCTCGCGCGCTTGAAGGCCGAGGGTCGCGATGTGATCATCGACTGATATAGATTGCCCAGTGGTTTTCTTTAACTATTCCAGCAGGTGCCCCCATGCAGAGTTCTCCTCCTGAAGGCTTACCCACCTATCGGA
Source organism: Pseudomonas sp. SED1 (assembly GCF_034044025.1). NCBI lineage: Bacteria > Pseudomonadati > Pseudomonadota > Gammaproteobacteria > Pseudomonadales > Pseudomonadaceae > Pseudomonas > Pseudomonas sp. SED1. Next base: position 22,218 of record NZ_JAXCIS010000238.1, on the reverse strand, counting down.
TTCTGACAGGCAAGGACGATGCCTCCTTCTGTCACCGAGTCTCTGAAGCCCTTGCTCTGGGCTACCAGCTTTATGGTTCGCCAGCGGCAACATTTAACGGCGAATACGTTGTCGTGGCACAGGCCGTCGTTTGGAATCCCGATAACTAGCCGGTCTCAGTGAGCGACGCGCGAGGTGGAGTCACGACGACTCAGCCATGAACAGGGAAGGACATTGCCGGTGATCAACTCAGCCTTGCGGGTATGGTGTGCAGTCAGTGTGCTGTGCATCGCCTCCTTTACCATGGTGACTTCCGAGTTCGCCCCCATTGGTTTGCTGTCGCAACTATCTGCCGGCCTGAATCAAGCCCCGTCTACCGTCGGGCTGACCGTAACCCTATACGCGTGGATCGGGGCGGCCAGCGGCTTGTTATCCAACTGGTTGAGCCGCCGGGTTCCCCGCAAGGCGCTGCTGATCGCGTTGATGTTGATACTGGCCTTATCGAACGGCCTGGCAGCGTTATCCCCTGAATTTTCCTCTCTGCTCGGTGCCCGCGCCGTCGGCGCATTGGCCCATGGGGTGTTCTGGGCCATCGTGGCTGCCACTGCCGCGCATATTGTGCCGTCGCACCGCGTGGGGCTGGCCACCTCGATTGTGCTGGGCGGCATCACGATTGCCACGGTCATGGGCGTACCGCTGATTAATCTGGTGGGCCAATACGATGGTTGGCGCACAGCCTTTATGTGCCTGGCCTTGATGTGTGTCGCCAGCGCCGGCGCGATCGCCCTGGTGCTGCCTTCCATGCATATTCCCTCGCTGGCCAAAGGTCTGGGGTTTGCGGTGGTGCTGCGGCGCAAGGACCTGATGATCACTTACGTCATCACCGGCCTGACCGCCGCCGCGCATTTTGGCGCCTACACCTTTGTCGAACCGTTTATAGGCCAGGTACCCGGCATTACTTCGTATTGGATTGCTGTATTGCTGTTTGCTTTCGGCGCCGCAGGTTTTCTGGGCAACCTGCTGAGTGCACTGTTTATTGATCGTTACTTGAAGGCGTTCATTTTGCTGGCGTTGGTTGCGATGGCCTTGGCGTTGGTGACCTTGGGCATCTACGGTCCGCTACTGGGGCTCGCGCCCGTGGTGACGTTACTGGTGATCTGGGGCGTGGCCATTTCCGCTTTGTTTACCGGCCTGCAGACGTGGGTCTTGAGGATCGCCGGAGATCACATGGTACCGGCGACCGCCCTCCATACTGCCGTGCTCAACAGTGCAATCGGGCTGGGTGTGATTGTCGGAGGGAGCGTGCTGGACGTGGCCGGGCTCAAGGGGGCGATGCTGTCGGCCAGCGTGGTGATTGTTCCGGCTATTGTCCTGATGATTACCGTGGGGTTGCGTGCCCGCGCAGAGCCGGTTTTTTCGTGAGCGCCGCTGATCCCCAGTCGGGATCAGCGGCGGTCGGGGCTACTTGTAGTGCTGTTCAAACATGGCAACCTGCTCCGGTTTGATCAACTGAAACGGCACCCACACATCCGTCTCGACCGCTTCGCCCTTGATCATTTTGATGGCTGCTTGTACGGCAGCAGTGGCTTGGGCCTTGGGGTCTTGAAAGACTGAGGCAACCAGCATCCCGCGCTTGATCGCGGCCAGCCCGTCGGGCAAGCCGTCGATGCCGACGATGGCGATATCGCCTTTGGCTTTTCCCGCTTGCTGCAACGCCATCGCAGCTCCAATGGCCATCTCGTCGTTGTTGGCCACGATGGCATCGAAGTGAGTCCCCGCCAGCAACCAGTTGCTGGTCAGGTCCATGCTTTTGCTGCGCTGCCATTCAGCCGATTGCTGTTCCACGATCTTGATATCGGGATAATCCTTGAGCACCTGTTTAACCCCTTCGGTACGGTCATGGGTGGCGTTTTGCGCCAGGTCACCCATGATAATTGCGAGCGTCCCTTTGCCCTGGAGCTTCTCGGCGAGGTAGCGCATCTGCAATTGCCCGGCCTCAATATCATTGGACGCCACCGTCACCACGCCTTTGGGCAATACGCGCTCGTCCGGGTGGCGGTTGACGTAGACCAGCGGCGTATTCGCCTCGACAGCGGCGCGGGTCATGTTGGCAGTGGCGGCGGTGTCCACCGGCAAGACGATGACCGCATCGACTTTCTGATTGATAAACCCCTGGACCTGATTGAGCTGGCGCACCACGTCGCCCTGGGCGTCTTCGAACTGGATCTGGACATTCTCCTGTTTGGCCGCATCTTCCAGGCCGCTGCGCACGTAGGTCATGAAATTGTCGTCAACCCTGGCAATGCTGACGCCTACGCGATAGCTGGCGGCGGCCCATTGGCTGAAGAGGAGTAACAGCGTGGCGAAAAGCAATGTGCTGCGACGCATGATGGTGTTCCTTTTATTGTTATGAGTTGAAAGGCATCAAGACAAGGTGAAGGCTTGCCGGAAGCGTGCCAGTGCCGCCTCGCTGTCGCCACTGGCCCAGCCCTCAAGACCCACGACACCGGTGTATCCCAGGTTGTACAAAGCGCTGGCAATGGCGGGATAGTGGATCTCACCCGTGCCGGGCTCCTTGCGGCCAGGCACGTCCGCCACCTGGATTTCACCGATGGCGCTGCCGGCGCGCTGGATCAGTTCGATCAGGTTTCCTTCGCCGATCTGCGCGTGATAGAGGTCGAGGTTCATCTTCAGATGGGGGCTGCCCACTGCTTCGATCAGTGCCAGGGTGTCGTCGGCGCGAGCGAAGGGGGTGCCGGGATGGTCCACCTCGGTGTTGAGGTTTTCCAGCAGGAAAACCCGCCCGGCGTCTTCGCCCAGGCGCGCGATTTTTTCCAGGGTCTTGCAGGCGCTCAACCACATGCGCCCGGTGGTGCGAGCCACCGGCTTGACCGGCAAACCCCGGTCACCCAGGCCGGTGCCATGCAGGTTGAGGCTTGGGCAATTGAGCTGGGCGGCGATGGCCAAGGATTCCCGGGCGCTGTCGAGCAGTTGCGCAATCTCCTCGGGGTCGGTCAGGTTGCCCGAGATATAGCCCGTCATTGAAGTGAAGTCTGCGCCGGTGGCGGCCAGTGCCGGGATGTCCTTGGTCGTCCAGTCCCAGATTTCGGCGCTGAACCCCAGCGCATGTATGCGTTTGACACGCTCGGTGAAGGGCAGGTCGAGGAAGACCATTTCGGCACTGACCGCCAGCTTGAAGGGTACGAAGCTCATGAGCGACCGCCTTGCACACTTACGATTTTGCCTTGCTGGAAAGACTCGATGCACGCGCGGGCGATGGCCAGTGCGGCGCGGGCATCTTCGCCGCTGGCGAGAGGCTTCTCGCCGCTGCGCAGGCAACCCACGAAATGGTTGAGCTCGGCCACGTAGGCGTCACGCAGCAGGTCGGTGTCCAGGCGCTGGGTGTCAGCCTGGATGCCGCCGGCAACGTAGCGAACCAGGTCAGAGTCATGGACGCCGCCCATGGTCAGCATGCCCGCGCTGCCGAACACTTCCCCGCGAACATCGTAGCCGTACACCGCCTGGAAGTTCGCTTCAGCTGTAGCGATGGCTCCGTTGTCGAAGCGGATCGTGACCACCGCGGTGTCCAGGAAACCTTTGCTTTTGTAGTCCGGTGCAATCAACGCATCGGCCATGACAAACACATCGACGGCTTCGGCGCCGGGGTTCAGGTAGCGCAGGGTGTCGAAGTCATGGATCAGGGTTTCGAGGAAGATCACCCATTGCGGTGAGGCGGCGGGATTGTTCAGTGCCGGATCCCGTGTCAGCGAGCGCAGCAACTGTGGCGTTCCGATACGGCCTGCGACTACATCCAGGTGAGCCGTGCGAAAACTTTTGGCGAAGCGGCGGTTGAAGCCCACTTGAAGCGTCACCTGGGCATCGGCAGCGGCGGCGATGGCGCGGTCGGCTTCTTCGAGGGTAATGGCCATGGGCTTTTCGCAAAATACCCCTTTGCCGGCGCGGGCGGCGCTGATCACCAATTCGGCATGGCTGCGGGCCGGAGCGGCGATCAGTACGCCGTCGATGTCCGGGTCATCGAGCAGTTGCTGGGGATCGGTGTAGACCCGTTGTACGCCCAGCTCTGACGCCAGGCGCGCAGCTTGGCCGGGTGTCGGGTCGGCAATGGCGGCCAGGCAGGCACCGGGGATATGCCGGGCGGCTGTCAGGCCATGGAAGCTACCCATGCGGCCGGCGCCGATGAGACCGAGGCGGATGTTCTTGGATGTACTCATGAAATGACTCCTTTTTATTGTTGTACCGCAGGGATCTTCTGCTGGTACAGACCTAGCAGCAAGGGTTGTGCCAATATTTAAACCATTGATATGTAAGAGATTAATGAGAGTTTATTCAAATTAGTGTTCATTCAGATGACATGTCTATACTGACATGTCAAAAATATGAACACAGGAGCAGCCCGTGATCCCACAGCCTATGGCCTTCAGCGAGCAAGACCTCGACTACATCACTGCACTTGGCCCGGCGCAATTGAGCGAGGGACCGATTGCTCAACTGGAACAGGCGTGGGATGCGTGCCTGAAGGGGCTTGTTGATCGACCTGCCGGGGTGAGACAGGTGATCTGGGATTCATGGCAGCGCAGCGTCAGCGCCGGCATCGACCCTGCCGACGGCGACTACCGGTTTGTCGCCCCTGATGAGCTCACCGCGACGCTGGCCGCCAATCGTGTGTTGATCGCGGCGGCGGCGCAGGTCATGCGTGGATTGCTGGCCTACAACCCCAGGGGTCATATCAACCTCACGGACGCTCACGGCACGACCCTGTATTTTTGCGGCCTGGACCTCACGCCCGTGGGCAGCCGGTTGCTGGAATCGGTGCAGGGCACCAACTGCACGGGGCTGGCGTTGGCCGAAGACCGGTTGGTGTACGTGCTGGCCGAAGAGAATTTTGGGCTTGGCCTGCGCCAACGGCGCATGCATTGCGCCGCCGCACCCATCAGGGATGGCCTGGGCCGCACCCTGGCGATGCTGACGCTGACCGCAGAGCCAGGCTGGTTTCACTTTCATACCCTGGGCACCGTTCAGGCAGCGGCTGAAGCGGTCTCGCGGCAGATGGCGCTCCAGGCGTTGCTGGAAGAACAGCAAACCGTGCTGGAAGTGCTCAACGAAGGCCTTGTGGTGCTTGATGAACGCGGCTGCATCAAGGCGCTCAACCGCTATGCCCGGCAACTGTTTCGAGTAGGCCGGGACCTGCTGGGCAGTCCGTTCCAGCGTCTGGGGCAGAGTGAACTGACCGATGAGATTCTGCTGCGTGGCGGGGAGGGGCTGCGGGACCTGGATTGCACCTTCGAGCTGCACGATCGCAGTCACCTGGCCTGCCTGGTGTCGGTGTGCCCGCTGGAGCAGGGGGGGCGGGTTGTTTCGTTGCGCGAGAACCGGCGCATCCGGGAAATTACCCGGCGGATCATCGGCACCCAGGCCAGCTACACCTTCGATACGATTCAGGGCAGCTCCCGAGCGATTCAGGATGCGTTGCACCTGGGGAGGATCGCCAGTCGCAGCGATTCGACGACGTTGGTCCTGGGGGAAAGCGGCACCGGCAAGGAGCTGTTTGCCCAGGCGATCCACAACGCCAGTGACCGGTGCAATGGGCCGTTTGTGGCGGTCAATTGCGGAGCCATTCCGCGCGACCTGGTGCAGAGTGAGTTGTTCGGGCACGTTGAAGGCGCTTTCACCGGATCGGCCCGCGGCGGGTCGGCCGGCAAGTTCGAACTGGCCGATGGCGGCACGATCTTCCTTGATGAAATCGGCGACATGTCATTCGACGCTCAGGTCAGTCTGTTGCGGGTCTTGCAAGAAGGCGAGGTGACGCGAGTCGGCGCGAAGCAGTCCCGGCAGGTGAATGTGCGCATCATTGCCGCGACCCATCGAAACCTGAGCCAGGCGGTGGCCGATGGCGCGTTTCGCGAGGACCTCTACTACCGGCTCAACGTATTGAATCTGACAGTGCCGCCGCTGCGGATGCGACGCGAGGATATACCGCTGCTGGCGCGCCACTTCCTCAGCCGTTGCGCCCGCTCGCTACGTAAATCGGTGCAGGGTATCTCGCCTGAGGCGTTGGATATTCTGTCGGCGTATCACTGGCCAGGCAACGTTCGCGAACTGGAAAACGCCATTGAGCGGGCGACCAACCTGGCGATGAGCGAACAGCTATTGCCGGGTGACCTGCCGTTGGAAATCAAGACGCGACAGCAGACGTTTACTTCGGGACCTGTGCCCGAGCCTCGTACGTCGCTGGATCTCGGTGCCCATGAAATGAACGCGATCATTGCCGCCCTCAAAGGCACTCGCGGCAACATACGGCTGGCCGCGCAGCAACTCAACGTGTCCCGTGGCGGGCTGTACAACAAGATGAACCGGTTCGGACTGAGTGCCGATACGTTTCGCTCAGGGACGGGCGTTCTCTGAGGTCATGATCTGCAAGGGAATGTAGTGGCGATGCCTGGCTGGATCGAAGTCTGGCGATGTCTGCAACTCGATCAGCAAGTCGACGATGGCGGTGCCCAGCAGTCGCGGCTGGGAATCGATGATCAGGCTGATCAGACCCTCGGCCAGGGCCTGGCGCGACAGCTCGGTTGACTCTTGGAGAATGCAACACAGTGAGGGCCGTTTCGGCAGCTGTGACAGGGCGCTGATGACGCCGTCGCCGCCACCGCCGACCACGCACAAAGCGCGTAAGTCTTCATGGCGGGCCAACAGTTCCAGGGTCGCTTCTTCGGTGATGTCGCAATTGTCCAGGTTGATCACCGCTTCCAGCAATCGCAGCCCTGGGGCGTGCTCCGCCAGGTAACTACGCAACCCCTCGACCCGCGCCTGATGCCCCAGGAAACGGTGCCCACCGAGCAGCACACCGATGCTGCCCTTGCGAGCGCTGGCGGTGTGTGCCACCAGCCAGCCCATCGTGCGCCCGACCTCATGATTATCCTGGCCGACGTAAGGTTCTTGGGCCTCTTCATGAATGTCCGAGAGCAAGGCGATCACCGGCACCCCCGCATCCCTGATCTGGGCAATGGCGGCATTGATCAGTGGGTGCGCAAAACTGACCACCGCCAGGCCGTCGCACTGCACCGCCAGTTGTTCTATCTGGGCAATGATGGCGGTGGGGGAGCGGTCAAAAACGTAGTCGAATTGAACGCTCAGGTTGGTGCCCGACTGGCGCTGCGCCGCCTCGGAGATGGCGGCGGCGACGTTGCCATAGAACGCCTGCGCGGTACCGAGCAAAAGAACGCCGAAGCGGTAGCTGGGACGTCGTTCACGGATCCGCTGGCCGATCAGCCGGGCGGCAAAATAACCGACGGCTTCGGCGGCCTGGAATACCTGCTCGGCGGTGGCCGGGTTGACCGGCGCCCTTGCGTTAAGCACCCGGTCTACGGTGGCGACACTCAAGCCGGCATGCGCGGCAACGGTGGCAATGGTTGGGCGTTTATTATCGTTCATGGCGGGCCCCGTGAGCGTCTTGATAGAAAACTATCAAGCTTCAATGGGGCTGGATGATAGCTTGATAGGGAATGTATTCAAGGGGTTGAGGCCAATCAATGGGCTCTCTATCTTTTCTCTCAACGATGTGACCTCGCATCGAAGCAAGTGCCTGAAACCACCCAGCTTGCGGAGAACAATAAAATGTCTGAACACCACGCAGCCTATGAAAAAACCGGTAATGCCGCGCCTCGGGATTATCGTCTGACCGGCCCTGAAGCCGCCCGCGCGCTGCAAAAAGGCCTGGCCTCGGCCAACTGGTATCAATCGCCTATCCCGCGTAAGCGCCTGAAAGAACTGATGCAACGCCGTGATGGCCCTGCGTTGGTGGATACCGCTCTCTGGTTGCTGGCATTGGTGGTCACCGGGTTCGGTGGCTATTGGTTCTGGGGCTCCTGGGCCTGTGTACCGTTCTTCTTTGCCTACGGTTTGCTGTATGGCACCGCCTCCAATGCCCGGTGGCATGAGACGGGTCATGGCACAGCGTTCAAGACCCGTTGGCTGAATGATGCGATCTACCAGGTGTCGAGCTTCATGTTCATGTTCGAACCCCATGTATGGCGCTGGAGTCACGCCCGGCACCACACCGACACCATCATCGTCGGGCGTGATCCGGAGATCGTCGAGCCGCGTCCGCCGAGCCTGGTGAACATGGTGCTGAGCCTGTTCAGGATGCCCTATGTGTTCACGACGATGTGGTCGGTCTGCCGGCACGCAACAGGGCGGATTGCTGAAGAGGAGAGTACGTTTATCCCGGAATCAGAGTGGCCGAAAATTTTCACGGCGGCGCGTATCTGGCTGGTGATCTACGGGCTGACGGTGGCTGCCGCACTCTACTGGCAGAGCTGGTTGCCGCTGATGTTCATCGGCCTGCCAACCCTTTATGGCGGCTGGCTGTCGTACCTGTTCGGCCTGACGCAGCACGTCGGCCTGGCCGAGGACGTACTGGATCACCGCAGCAACTGCCGCACCATCTACATGAATCCGCTGCTGCGTTTTCTGTACCTCAACATGAACTATCACCTCGAGCACCACATGTACCCGATGGTGCCGTTCCACGCCCTGGCGCAGTTGCATGAAGAAATTCGTGATGACTGCCCGCCGCCCTACAACGGTTTGTTCGAGGCCCTGAAGGAAATCTTTCCGGTCATCTGGAAGCAGCGTAAGGACCCGACGTATTTCATCCGCCGCCCTCTGCCCCAGCGCGCAGAGCCGGCCGCCACCACTCAGGCAGAGCTGGCCTGACTGCTTTGTGTTTTACCCCTGACAAGAGAGAAACCGCCATGACCGATCAATGGATCGATGTCTGTGCCGTGGGCGATATAGACGAAGAAGACGTCATTCGTTTTGACCATGGCCAGCACACTTACGCTGTCTATCGCTCTGCCGAGGACCAGTTTTTCGCGACGGCGGGCCTTTGCACCCACGAATCCATCCACCTTGCCGATGGCCTGGTGATGGACCATGTGATCGAGTGCCCCAAGCATAATGGGCGGTTCGACTACCGCTCAGGTAAAGCATTAGGGGCGCCGGTATGCGTCAACCTTAAGACCTATCCGGTCCGTGTCGAGGCGGGGCGGGTCCTGCTCGCGATTGCCGTTTAACTGCCTGGAGGCTGTGCCATGAACCTTGCTGATGCTCCACTGGTTATCGTGGGGGCCGGACACGCCGGCGGCCGCGCGGCGCTGACCTTGCGCGCCGAAGGCTATCGCGGTCGCCTGGTCCTGATCGGTGACGAGCCGCATGCGCCCTACGAACGTCCGCCCCTGTCCAAGGGCTTGCTGCAGGGCACTGTTGAACTGGCGAATTGCAACGTGTGCGACCATGCGCAGCTCGCCGAGTTGGGTATCGAACACCTGACCGGCAAGCCGGTGACAGGCCTCGACCCACAGCAGCACCGCCTGCGATTTGCCGATGGCAGCGGGTTGCAGTACGCCCGCCTGTTGCTGGCGACCGGGGGCAGGGCACGACGCTTACCGGATGTGCCGGCGCATCTGGCCAATGTGTTTTATCTGCGAACCCATGATGAGGCGTTGGCATTGCGTGCGTCGCTGCAGCCGGGTACGCGTCTGGTGATCATCGGCGGTGGCTTTATCGGGCTTGAAGTCGCCGCCTCCGCCCATGCCTTGGGTTGTGCGGTGACGGTGCTGGAAGCCGGGTCACGGCTGGCGGGTCGAGTCCTGCCGGAACGCGCGTCCGGTGCCCTGTTGGAGCTGCATCGCAAGCAGGGCGTGGACGTTCGCTTGAACGTAGCCATCGAAGCGGTGCAGGGCGACCTGTGTGCAGCGTCGGTGCGGTTGGTCGGCGGTGAGGTGTTGGCGTGCGACCTGCTCGTCGTCGGTATCGGCATGCAACCCAATATCGAGCTGGCAACGGCTGCCGGGCTTGATGTAGGGCATGGCATTCGTGTCGATGCGCAGTTGCGTACCAGTGAGCCGGACATCTTTGCCGCAGGCGATGTCTGTGAGTTCCGGCTGCACCCTCAAGGCGCTTTCCAGCGGCAGGAAACCTGGCGCAACGCGGAAACCCAGGGCCGTCACGCCGCCTTGAACCTGCTGGGTGGTGAATTACCCTTCGAGGGGATTTCGGGGTTCTGGTCCGATCAGTACGACTGGGGGCTGCAAACCGTGGGAGTGATCAGCCACACAGAACCCTCGGCGAGCCGGGCAATGCCGGGGGGCGGGTTCCTGCTGTTCTACCTCAATGCCGATCAACATCTGCAAGGGGCTTTTGGTTGGGGGCAGGGCAATAGCATCGCCAAGGACATCAAGCTGTGCGAACGCCTGATCGCCAATCGCGGCCCGCTGTCGGTGCGCGACTTGGGAGATGCCGGGGTGCCGCTCAAACACCTGTTGAGGAGCTGACATGCGTGACTTCCTGGTATTCCAGTCGCTGTGGTCGATGCAAGATCACCGAGGCCAGTGCGATCTCCCAATTGAAGCGCAGCTTGAGAAAATTGCCGGCGCAGGCTTCGACGGGGTCACCGACCATTTCTGGCTTGCCCCACAGGCCAAGCGGTTGCATGCCGCCGCCAACGCCCAGGGCTTGCATATCGAGGGGCAGGTGTTTCCGCAAACTGTGGACGATCTGGCAGAGGCGCTCGACGCTGTCGCCCGCTATGGTTGTCATCACCTTACGCTTCAGGCAGACGTGCGGCCGCGTACGCTGTCCCAAGCGATGACACTGATCGAAGGCTGGCAGCGTTTGGCCGAACAGGTGGACTTTCCAATCCTGTTGGAAACCCATCGTTATCGCCTCACCAGTGACCTGCTGTTCACCCTCGACCTGCTGGCTGCAATGCCCGACCTCAAACTACTGGCCGACCTGTCTCACTATGTCGTAGGGCGCGAACTGCCGGCGCCGGCCATGGAGGAAGACGATGAGCACATTCACACCATCTTGCGCCACAGTTGGGGGTTTCACGGCCGGGTGGCCAACGGCGAGCAGGTTCAGGTGCCCTTGAGCTTCGATCAACACCGCCCTTGGCTGGAGCGATTCCTGGGCTGGTGGCGTTACGGGATCGAAGATTGGCTGGCCCGTGCGCATACGCCTGCCAGCCTATCGTTCACCTGCGAGCTCGGCCCGCCACCGTATGCCATTACCGGCGCGGACGGGCGCGATATCACTGATCGCTGGGCTGAAGCATTGATGCTCAAGGAACTGATGCGCGATGTCTGGAAAGACTGCCTGGCAAAGTCGTTGCTGTGAGCGTGCTCAGGCTCACAGCGGCACACGGGCAGCCTTGAATTGGCGCAGTACAAAGCTCGACTTCGAATGGCGCAACCCGGGACGCTACCTTGGTTAACGCGTTAAACTAATCAGCTAAACAGCGTCGGATGATTAGCCTCACTTCGCACACCAAAACGTCAACGGAACTGCGTTTATGAAATACAGCTGGATCGCACTTGTCTTACTGCTTTGCGCCTGCACGAGCGGCCCCAACCACCAGGAGCAAATGGTAGAGAAGCGCTTATGGGAATATCAGTTGCTCACTCACCTCAACCACTTCAAGTCCTATCCCGAAGAAGCTCGCCTGCAAAGGCTGACCGGCATGGTCAGGGTGGCCTTTGTCGTCGACGCCAAAGGCAACCTGATACGCCACAAAATTGTCAGCCACACGGGCTCGGATCTGTTTGTCGGGGCTGTGGAGGCATTGATTCCGGCGGCATCGCCAGTGCCTGCGCCCCCGCCCTCCATGCTGCGTAAAGGTGAAATTGAAGTGGTGGCGCCCTTTGTATTCTGCATCGAGCAGGGCGCTTGCACCGGCTCACCGCCGCAGCGAATTTAGCGAAAACCGGTGGGCAAATGACAGGCAAAGAAAAGCCCGCGATGGGGAGCGCGGGCTTAAAGGTTTTTACCAGGAGCTGAGATGACCATAGGCGCCTGGGTGTGAAAGGTGTGTGAAAGGACAGCACATCGCACCGTCAGTTGGATATTTCGAGCCCCGGCGTTTGCCGGGGCTTTTTCGTATACGGCGTCGCAACTTCTCACGGGAACAAGTGTTCAAAAATGCAGTCATAGCGATGTGCCATCTCGGCAGATCAGAAAGGAATCAATTGATGTCTATCATGGGTAAAGCTTCGTTCGCTGTTGTCGCTTCGTTGTTGATCGGTGCAATGGCCCCGTCAGTTCAGGCGGCGAGTCCGGCGCGGTGGGGGGAATTCGGTGCGTCGGTCGGTAACAAACTCACCGCGAGCAGTTCGGGCGCAGGTGGCGAATATTTCCTGCACCCGTCGGACATTTCGGTAGGTGACATTCAGGACATGCGCGACTTGCTCAAGCGCAATGACAGCGAAATTCAAAGCCTGGAAAGCAAGCTGGACGGCCAGGCTCGCGCCCTTGAAGACCTGAAGAAAAACACTGGCTCAAGTTCCAGCTCCAGTGACGGCCAGCTGTCCGAGCTCAAGCGCACCGTATCCGATCAGAAAAACACCATCGACAAACTCAAGAGCGAGATTGAAGACCTGAAGCGCAATTCAAGTTCCAGCTCAAACTCCAGCTCCAGCGAACTGTCCAGCCTCAAAAGCACCGTCAGTGATCAGAAGCGCAGCCTTGAAGACCTCAAGCGCAGTGTCGACAACCTCAGCAGCAAGGTGAAGTAAAAGCGCATCAGCCTTGTTGCCGCTGAAAGCCTGGCCAAGAGGTCTGCCGTTACTGCGCCTTTTACCGGGCCAAACGGTGGGACATGAGCACCATTGGGATCGCTGTGATGTCGGTGCTGAATGGGATTTCTGCCAGGCGTTCAAACCCGCAGCGCTGATAAAACCGTTGGGCACTTTCGTTGGTTTTGAGTACTTCGAGCCACAGCAGCGGTTGTTGGTGGGTGTGTGCAAGCTGAAGCACATGGTCCAACAACTGCTGCCCGTGGCCTTTGCCGGCCTCGGACTTCAGGAAGTAGATTTTTTGCAGCTCTGCGCCGGTTTCATCGCTGCTTGGGATCGCTCGGTTCCAGTTGACTTTGGCGAACCCGACGGCGCGTGCCTGCTCATCCCGGGCGAGTAACCAGCAATGCGCTGTGGGACGCTCAAGGGTGTCTTGCAGCGCTTCGGGAGAGAAGTCCTTATCCAGGAAATCCTGCATGCCCGCCAGGCTCCAGATGGCCGAGAAATGCTCGGTGTAGGTCTCGATGCCAATGTCACGCAGCACTGCACAATCGCTGACCGTCGCCTGTTTGATGCTGATCATCTTCCCTGCTCCATGAGTGCACGCCTGTGCGACGCCCGGTAGGTTACACCGCTTTACCCGGGTGTATGGTAGACCGGGCAAACACCTGGATTATCTCTGGAGAGAGAGGTGACTATGAGCACGCCCATGCTGAACAAACTGCATCTCAACGGCTATGACATCGTGCAGGTCAACAGTGGCCCGTGGCGGGTCTGTACCAAGGCTGACCGCCTGGCATCCTTCGGCTCCCGGGAGCAGGCACTGGCCTATGCCGCTGCACTGCCGGGATACAAGGCGCGGTCGAGGCCGGTAGCCAACGATGCTTGAACCCTCAACAGCCTCGGTCAGTCCGGGGCTTTTTATTGGGTCTCGCTTGAGCAATACATAAACGGTGGCGAGGGAGCTTGCTCCCGCTGGAGTGCGAAGCGCTCCCAGGATTTTGGGGCCGCTGCGCAGCCCAACGGGAGCAAGCTCCCTCGCCACACAGCGGATATTTTGGGATGATTCGCAGCTGATTAGCCCGTAGGAACCTGTCATGTCCCTGGCAACCTTATTTCTGTTTGTCATGATGAGCGCCGCGATTATCGCGATTCCCGGCCCGACGGTTTTGCTGGCCCTGCAAAACGGTTCGCGCCACGGTTTGCAGGCGGCGTTCTGGGGCATGGCCGGAGCGGTGTTGGCGGACGCGTTGCTGGTAACGGCGGTGGCTTGCGGCCTGGGGCTGTTGCTGGCGGCCAGCGAAGGGTTGTTTCAGGCGCTGAAATGGATGGGTTCGGCGTACCTCATCTGGATCGGTTGGCAGATGCTGCGCGCACCCCAAGTCGCGCTACCGACCGTGGGCGAAGGTGAGGACACTGGCACTCGCACTGCGAGTATTTTCACCCGCAGCTTCCTCGTGGCGATTTCCAATCCCAAGGCGTTGTTGTTCATGTCGGCGTTCCTGCCGCAATTCGTCGACAGCACCCAGGCGCAACTGCCGCAGTACGCGTGCCTGTTGCTGGCGCTGTGTGTGCTGAACGTCAGCATCATGATGTTCTATGCGGTGTGTGGGGCGCGCCTGCTCAGTCGCCTGCGGCCCGCACACTTGCAGCGCTTCAACCGTGGGGCGGGTGGTTTGCTGGTGACAATGGGCGTGCTGTTGGCCGCCTATCGTCGTGCTCCGGCTGCTTGAGCTAGACGAATGGCTGGCCGCTGAAACCGCGTGGCAGGCGCTGACGGCCTGGCAGGTCAGTCAGGCGCTGTGTCCAGGCGCTGCGCCAATCACCGGCGACATGTTCCGCTTTTGATCTGCGTGCAGCACGTCGGGCGGCGTTGCGTTGGGTGCGGCGGGCTTCCTTGAAGGCTTCGGTGTTACGGCAGGTACGGCATTTGACCCGCTTCAGCTCGGTGCTGGAAGGGAGGTTATTGCCGTGATGACCGCAGGCGAGGTGGCCGGCGACTTTGAAGTGAATGACCATGTAAGCGTCTCCTTCTGGGGGGATGCGTCGCATCGGCAAGCTGTTGATGCGCGCGGGCAGGGCGGGCAGCCATTGGCTGACTTTCACCGCTCTGTCTTTTATGACAGTTCGCTGCCCCATGCGTTCGTTTGAGGGTATTTCGCGACCGACGACACCCATAGCGCCTGCTGCTATTCGTGAGGCACTCGCTCGTTTACTCTCCAGGCACACACACAATGTGAATGGAGTGGAAGATGAGTCATCAAGAGTCCCAGGAAGGCGGCTGCCGTTGTGATCGGGTGCGGTTTATCGTGACCGAAAAACCGCTGATTACCATGGCGTGTCATTGCACCGGTTGCCAGAAGATGTCGTCCAGCGCGTTCTCCCTGAGCGCGCTGATCCCCGCCAGTGGATTTACCATCACCCAGGGCAACCCGGTGATCGGCGGGTTGCATGGCGTAGACCGCCATTACTGCTGCCCGCACTGCATGAGTTGGATGTTCTCCCGCCCGAATGGCGTCGAGGACCTGATCAACCTGCGGCCCACCATGTTTGATGATGTCAGCGGCTATGTGCCATTCATTGAAACCTGGACCAGTGAAAAGCTGCCGTGGGCGTCTACGCCGGCGCAGCACAGCTTTGCGCAGCTCCCGGAGCGGGAGGATTTTCCCGCGCTGATTCAGGCGTACGCCGAATACAGCGCCGGTTGAACTAATCCATCAGCGCCAGCAGGTCGGTGTCGCCCACGTCGCGCCCGGCCTGGGTCAGCAGCGTGGTCACCTGGCCCCGGTGGTGGGTCTGGTGATTGAAGAAGTGCACGAGTAACGCATGAAAGTTCTTGTGCATGGCCGTACCTGCCATGTTGCGGTAGGCCAGTGGCTGATCCAGCTCCGGCTCGCTGATGGATTGCGTCCAGTCGATGATGATCTGGTCGAGCCAGGCGCGATGGGCCGACAGTTCACGGATATTGGCGAAGGCCAGTTGATCCAGGCGTGGCGGCAATGCCAAAGCGCTTAATGGCGCCAGCGCGGCAAAGCCTGCCGGATGTTCGGCGAAACGCTTGAGCCAGACGCGGTCACCCAGGGCGAGGTGGTTCAGCGTGCCAAGGATCGAGCCGAAGAACGCACCACGGTCGGCAATCAGATCCGCGTCGCTCAGGCCGCCGGCCGCCTCGTACACCTTGCGGTTCATCCACTGGTTGTAGATCGCCATCAAGGCAATCTGCTCGGTACGGGTCACGTGGGGCTTCCTCGATAGGCGGGTGGCACCATCATAAAGCGCGCCTGTCGGGCGGTCATGGTGTTCTGGCGCAGCCGGTCTATTGTTGTTGATCTGGAACTCTGCGCCCTGGGAGGGTGACACCATGAATACCGGCGATCTACTGGAACAATTGCTGCGCGCGGGCCAAGGCTCTACGAGTCAACAGGGCGGCTCTGCCCCCGCGTCTCAGGGCGGGCTGGGTGGCTTGGGCGGGCTGCTTGGCGGTTTGCTGGGCGGCGGCGGTGCTTCGGCTTCAGGCGGTGGCGGCCTCGGTGGTTTGCTCGGTGGACTGGGAGGCATGCTCGGCGGCACCCGCACCGCGCCGCAAGGGCGCACGGGCGGCACCAATTACGCGGCGCTGGCGTCCCTGGGCATGATGGCGTTCCAGGCGTATCAGGCCTGGCAGCGGCAACAGGCGTCGGCACCGCAGGAGGCGTTGCAGACGGTTGACCAGCTGTCTGGCGCGCAGGTCGAAGAACACAGCCACGCCGTGCTGCGCGCATTGATCGCGGCGGCCAAGGCGGATGGCGAGATTGATGAGCGCGAGCAGCAGATGATCTCGGCCGAAATCGGCAAGCACACCGATGATCCACAATTGCAGACGTGGCTGGATGCCGAGGTGGCCAAGCCGCTGAATGCGGCGGATTTTGCCGAGTTTGCCGGGGATCCGGCGGTGGCGGCCGAGGTGTACCTGGTCAGTGTGCTGCTGGTGGATGACCAGCAGGACGCGGAGCGCAGTTACCTGGATGAACTGGCGGGGCAGTTGAAGATTGATCCTGCGTTGCAGGTGCATCTGGAGCAGCAGGCCAAGGGACAGGTTTAGTTGCTGTGGCAAATCTTGCGCCGAACTATTGGGGCGAGGAGGCTTGTCTGTGGCGAGGGGGCTTGTCCCCCGTTGGGCTGCGAAGCAGCCCCTCTCAGAGCGCTACGTTCATTCAGGTTGAATCAAACCGTCAGTTTTGGGGCTGCTGCGCAGCCCAACGGGGGACAAGCCCCCTCGCCACAGGTTGTGTATATATCTTGAGTTTTTAGAACCGCAGCGTGGCCCCCGTCGTGAGCCACTGATGCTGATCCCCGATCAAACTGCGCCCCACCACCAGGTCCACATCCACATTCTTGCCGATGTGTACCCTCGGCCCCGCCTGCCACGCCTGGTCGCCACCTTGCTGGCCGTAACGTTCGGCGATCAGCGTCAGCGAATCCATCACGCTGTATTCAAACCCGGTGCCCCAGGTCGGCCGATGAGTCTGGTCGCCGTCGTTATAGGCATGGCTCCAACCCGCGTTGAAGTTCAGCCGCAGGGCCTCCAGCGGTTGCCAGGTAAACGGTACATTCAAGTCCGCGCCATCAAACGAATGTTGACGGTTCAGCGCGTAATGCACGCCGGCAGACGCGGCCAGTTCCAGGCCCAGGTCTTCCCGGGCCCACAACTGGGCCTTGAGCTGCGGATTGACCTGGGTTTCCCCGTCGCCATCATGGTTGGCTCGCGACACGGCGGCGGTCCACTGCAACCAGGGAATGGCGGTAGAGGTGCAAGCCGGCGCCAGGGTTTCGTTGTGGGTGGAGCCGTCGTGCCGATTGGCGGTGAACCAGGCGTCGACATTGCATTCGCCCGGGGCATTGATCGCGCCATCATCGACCACGTAGGAGCCGCCGGCCGCGTTGGCATTCGACATCAGGCTGAGCACCAGCACGATGCCCGCGGTCACGCCGACGAACATCAGGTTGCGCCGCACCGCGCGTCGCTTGGAGGCGGGCAGGGGATGGAAGGTAAGGTGGGTGGTGCGGTTGCGGTATTTAGCGAAACCGTCAGGGGTGTGTTTCTTGTACATGGTGAACCTCGATCAACAGCCGGAGGCGTGTCCCGACCGGACTTGGCAGGGACGCGCCGTGATTCAAATAGAAAAAGGTGTGCAACGGGGTGCGGCTACAACTGGGTTCTTCTTTCATGTCTGGATGCTCCAATAAGGGTTGATTCAGCTGTCTACAGTCAGCACATGGATGCCACAGGCCTTGGCCTGGCTCACCAGTTCCGAGGTGTCATCGCCGCCGGGCAGCGCGATGATCACGTCGGGGCGGCTGTCGGTGAGCATGAACTGGTTACGGTGACGCTCGGCTTGCTTGCCATGGCGTTGCCAGTTGGGTGGGTAACGCACCACATCCACTCCCGTTTCCCGTGCCCAGTCCTCCACGTCACTGCCCAGGAACTGACTGCCGCCGTGGATCAATACCTGCACCGGGCGCAGGCGGTGATAGGCGTCCAGCACCTGGCGAGACATTTTTGTATCGGCGTAATGACGACCTGCACAGATCAAGACGCGCATGGTGATGTTTCCTTGTATTGCGTATTGCCATTTATCGACGCGGACGCAGCAAGCGGATGCACGTGCTGTTCAAGCTGCTGGAAAAGCCCAGCATGAAGCGCATTTCCACGGCACTGAGCAGGTTGCGCGCGTAGAGCCGCACGCCCAGCACCATCACCGTCTTGGCGGCTTGGGCGAGGGCGAATACCAATACGGCGCGTGCGGCGTTGTCGAGGTAGCTCATCAGTGTTTTCATCGCCTCTCTCCATCAAAGGCTGCGGTTACTGTAGGAGCGAGCTTGCTCGCGAAAAACCCGAGAGCACCGCGTTTAGCCAGGACACCCGCGTTATCGTTAACGACCTTCGCAAGCAAGCTCGCTCCTACAGAGAGCCGATCAGTACCACTGCTTGAAGCGGCGGATGTAAATGGTTTTCATCAGTTGTGCCACGCAGCAGTAGGCAACCAGGGTGCCCACCAGCCATGGGAAGTACGCCAGTGGCAGCGGCTCCAGGCCGACCATCGCACCCAGCGGCGAGAACGGTACGTAGATGCCCAGCGCGATCACGATGCAGGTCATCATCATCACCGGCCATGCGGCGTTGCTCTGGAAGAACGGGATCTTGCGGGTGCGCAGCATATGCACCACCAAGGTTTGCGAGAGCAGCCCCTCGATGAACCAGCCGGACTGGAACAGGGTCTGCATTTCCACGCTGTTGGCCGAGAACACGTACCACATCAGGGCAAAGGTGGTCATGTCGAAGATCGACGAGGTCGGCCCGATCCAGAGCATGAAGCGGCCAATGTTTTTCGCGTCCCACTTGCGTGGCTTGGCCAGGTACTCCTTGTCCATCTTGTCCCACGGCAAGGCCAGCTGGGAGATGTCGTACATCAGGTTCTGCAGCAGCAGGTGGATCGACAGCATCGGCAGGAACGGAATGAACGCACTGGCCACCAGCACCGAGAACACGTTGCCGAAGTTGGAGCTGGCGGTCATGTTCAGGTACTTCATGATATTGCCGAAGGTCTCGCGGCCTTTCAGCACGCCTTCTTCCAGCACCATCAGGCTCTTTTCCAGCAGGATGATGTCGGCGGATTCCTTGGCAATGTCCGTCGCGCTGTCCACCGAGATACCTACGTCGGCATCCCGCAGGGCCGGTGCATCGTTGATGCCGTCGCCGAGGAAACCCACGGTGTGGCCGTTGGACTGCAAGGTCTTCAGTACCCGCGACTTCTGCAGCGGCGTCAGCTTGGCGAAGACTGTGCGTTCCTCAACCCGCAGCTTGAGGGTGGCGTCGTCCATTGCTTCGATTTCTGTCCCGAGCAACGGTACGCCAGGCTCCAGGCCGACTTGACGGCAGATCTTGCTGGTAACGATGGCGTTGTCGCCGGTGAGCACTTTGACTGCCACGCCGATCTCGCGCAGGGCGGCGATCGCCGGGCCCGCGGTTTCCTTTGGTGGATCGAGGAAGGTCAGGAAGCCACGGATCACCAGGTTGCGTTCATCGGTCGTGGTGTACTGCTTGCGTGCGACGGCCTTGGGAATGTTGCGGGTGGCCAGGACCAGCACCCGGAAGCCGTCTTCGTTGTAGTCCTGGGCAATCGCCAGCAACTCGTTGCGACGACGATCATCCAGCTCGACGGCAACATCGCCTTCCATCACGTGCGTGGAAATGCTCAGCATCTCCTCGACTGCGCCCTTGCACACCAGCAGGTGATCGTTTTGCGCGTCCTTGACCACAATCGACAGGCGACGGCGGATAAAGTCGAACGGCAGTTCATCCACCTTGCTGTAGGCGAACGGCACCTGGAACTTCGGATTCTGCTCCGAGAACTGGACGACCGCCTGATCCATCAGGTTCTTCATGCCGCTCTGGTGATGGCTGTTGAGCCAGGCCAGGGTCAGCACCGAGTCATCACGTTTGCCGAAGGCGTTGACGTGGTGCTCGAGGATGATCTTGTCCTGGGTCAGGGTGCCGGTCTTGTCGGTGCACAGCACGTCCATCGAACCGAAGTTCTGGATAGCGTTGAGACGCTTGACCACCACCTTGCGCTTGGCCATGGCGGTAGCGCCCTTGGCCAGGTTGGCGCTGACGATCATCGGCAGCATTTCCGGGGTCAGGCCTACTGCGACCGCCAGGGCGAACAGCAAGGCATCGCTCCAGTCACCCTTGGAGAAACCGTTGAGGAAGAACACGATCGGCGTCATCACCAGCATGAAGCGAATCAACAGCCAACTGACGCTGTTCACCCCACGGTCAAACGCGGTTTGCACCCGGGAACCGACAATCGCCTTGGCCAGGGAGCCAAAGTAGGTGCGCGGGCCGGTGGCAACCACCACGGCTTGCGCCCGGCCACTGACCACGTTGGTGCCCATGAAGCAGATGTTCGGCAAGTCCAGCAGGTTGCCTTGGTCCGCTGCCATTGAGGTGGCGGATTTTTGCGTGACGTCCCCGAGAGTGTCGTACTTCTCCACCGGCAAGGCTTCACCGGTCAGCACGGCCTGGCTGATGAACAGGTCGCGGGACTCGATCAGGCGGATGTCGGCCGGGATCATGTCGCCGGCTGACAGCTGCACGATATCGCCGGCCACCAGGTCGCGCATCGGCACTTCCCGCAGGGTCGGCTTGGAGCCTACTTGCTCGCGGCGCAACACGGTGGCGGTGGTGCGCACCATGGCCTTCAAGGCCTCGGCGGACTTGGCCGAACGGTGTTCCTGCCAGAACCGCAGCAGGCTGCTGAGCATGACCATGGTCATGATAATGATGACCTTGGTCAGGTCGGCTTCTTCACCGTCCTGCAGTGGCAGCCAGTAGTCAGTGACGAAGCTGATGGCGCCGAGGGTCAGCAGCACATAGATGAACGGGTTGTTCAGGGCCTGGAGGAATTGCACGATGGCGTGAGGCGGCTTGTCGTGGGCCACCTCGTTGTAGCCTTCACGTTGCAGGCGAGCAGAGGCATCCAGCTCGGTCAGGCCATCCTTGGTTGCCCGGACATTGGCGAGGGTTGCCGAGAGGCCATTCTGGGCTTCGCGGGCAGCACGCATCGACAGCTTGGTGTCGGTGTCCGTGCCGTTTTTCTTGTGCAGTTTCGGGTTTTTTACTGCGCTCATTGTGTGTACTCCTGTCGCCAATTTTTCGACAAAACATACCCGGTACTTACCTGATGACAGGCGAGCGAAAGCATGCCGAGTCGCTGACTGCGCGATCGGTTTAAATAAAGTGTTGGGTAACTTTCTACAGGCCCGCTAACAGCGCGTTAGTTAACTAGCGCGCAGCGGGCTACTACTGGCTTCGTCCATAGAGAACTCCAGCTAAACAATTAACGGATAATCAGGAAGTTGCTGTTTCCAGCCGGCTTACGCCGCGCGAGCGTCCACGTAGAGGCTCAGCATCAGGCTCGCTTGCGCGACCAGGCTGGAAACGTCCCGTCTCTGTGGGTCTTGAGGGTCGGCGTGGTCCCATTGCTGGACCAGGTGGCCGGTGGTAGGGCAGATATGCCAGTGCGCCCGGGGAGCGGGGCACACGCGGGGGGAGGAGGTAACAAAGGCGCTGCGGGTAGGGGAAAAGCCTACGGGCTCGCGGCACAATTTGGCACGCAGGGCCGCGGGCAGCGTGCGTAGATCAGGCAAAACAATCAGTTGAAAGGTCATAACACACCTCGGGACCGGACTGGCATCCGGTGAGGCAGTTACGTTGGAGCGTCAGGCTCTAGCGCAGCTTACTCGGCCGGAAAGGCGAGTCCCGTCATTTTTTCTGGGTTTAGCGCCCGATTTGCCGCATTCACGGTGATCGGACAGCGACTAGATACTGTGTCCATTGGCTTCTTTTGTGAGGTTGAAAAATGGCCCTGAGTTGCAGGCACGGGGAATTTACTCAGGCAGTTGCCGGATGTCAACGGTTAATGACTTAATTTGTTACTGGTTCAGAGTTTGTTCAGATAGATGGTGGGGAAGTTGCAGTGGTAAGTGTGGTTATTGATAAATGATCTGTGTGTGGTGGCTAGGTGAGGGGACATATCCGTTATTTAGGTGATTTTTGATATTGGTTCCGCTCTTACAGCGGCTCACTTTTGAAAGGAGCCCAAAA
>NZ_JAXCIS010000237.1:0-5520 GCF_034044025.1 Pseudomonas sp. SED1 | reverse complement strand
TGGCACATCTGTTGAATGATCCACCGCTTTCGCGAGCAAGCCCGCTCCCACACTTGACCAGGTTTCAAGTCAAAACTTACTTCGTACCGCTGACCTGCTGGTACAGCGCATCCGCATTCGCATTAGTCACCGGCACCCACGGCAGGATGTAGTTCTTGGCGGTGCCGTCACCCCATTTCACGTCCTTGCCATAGCGTTCCCAGATCACCGACTGCGGCTTGTAATCCTTGCCGGCCAACGCTCGCAGCGCCACATCCAGCGCGCCTTGAGACTGGGCCTGGGCGTCTTGCAGGAAGGTGGTCACTTCATCTTTCTTCGCCGCCTGGATCGCATCCGGCATGCCGTCGATGGAGGTCACCGGCACGTCCTTGGACGACAACCCATGGGACTTCAGCGCCTGTACCGCACCAAGGGCCATGTCATCGTTCTGTGCGATCACCCCGTTGATGCCTTTGGGGTGGGCGTTCAGCCAGTCTTCAGTCAGGGCCAGCGCCTGGGCGCGGTCCCAGTTGGCGGTTTTCTTCTCGATGATCTTGATGTCCGGGTGCTTGCCCAACACTTCCATCTCGCCCCTTTCGCGGTCGATCTGTGCCGACTGGCCAATCGGGCCCTGGATGATCACGACGTTGCCCTTGCCCTTGAGCTTGTCGACCATGGCCTGGGCCTGGAGCCGGCCGCCTTCCACGTCGTCGTTGCCGACATAAGGTACGTTGGCGTCCGCCACCTTGGTGTTGGAGGCGATCACCACCACATCATTGCTCATGGCAGCCTTCACGGTGCCGACGCCGGCCTTGGTGTCGATCGGTACAAACAGGATCGCGTCGTAGTGCTGGGTCACCATGTTTTCAATCTGGTTGTTCTGGGTCAGGGCGTCGTAGTTGCCGTCGAACACGGTCAGTTGCACGGTGCCGTCCTTGACGGCCGGGTGTTCCTTCAACTCGCGCACCCAGTTCTGCATGAACTGGCCCTTGAGCCCGTACACCGCGGCGCCGATCTTGTAGGTCTTGCCATCGGCAGCCAGGGCAATGCTGCTGGCGAGCAGGGAGAGTGCCGCGACGGCGGCCAGGGAAATACCAACTTTCATGATGAGAACTCCGCTTATTGTTGTAGGTCGTTCAGTTCGGTTTCGAGGAAAAGCGACTAGCGTTTTTTCTTGCGCCACACATCAATCAGGACTGCGAACACGATGATCAGGCCCTTGGCGACCTGCTGGTAATAGGAGGACACGCCGAGCAGGTTCAGGCCGTTGTTGATCACACCGATCAGCAACGCGCCAAACAGCGTGCCGACAATCGTGCCGGTGCCGCCCGACAGGCTGGTGCCGCCGATCACCACCGCGGCAATCGCGTCCAGCTCATAAGAAGTACCGGCCTGGGGCAGGGCGGAGGTGGTGCGCGCCGACAGCACCACACCGGCCAGCCCGGCGAGCAGGCCCGAAACCACGTACACCGAAAACATCACCTTGCGCACGCCGATCCCGGAGGTGCGAGCGCTCTTCTCGTTGCCGCCCACCGCGTACACATAACGGCCGTAGGTGGTGTAGCGCAGCACCATCCAGAAGATCAGCGCGACCACGGCGAAGATCACGATGGGCACGCCAATCGGGCCGATCTTGCCGATACCCAGCGCCAGGTACGCGTCGGGCAGGTCGGTGATCGGGCTGCCGTCGTTGAGGATGAAGGTCATGCCCCGGGCAATGCTCAACATGCCCAAGGTCGCGACAAAGGGCGGGATCGACAGGTTGGCGACCATAAAGCCGTTCACCACCCCGAGCATCGCCCCGGCGAACATCCCGGCGCTGACCGCCGCCAGCACGCCATACCCCTGGGTCGCGACCATGGCGCTGCACAAGCCAGCAAACGCCAGGATCGAGCCCACCGACAGGTCGATGCCCTTGGTCAGGATCACGTAGGTCATGCCCACGGCGAGGATCCCGTTGATCGAGGTCTGGCGCAGGATGTCCATCCAGTTGCGCCAGGTCATGAAGTATTCGCTGGCGAAGGCCATCACCAGGCACAGCAGGATAAACACCAGCGGCAGGCCGAAGCGGTCGAGGGACAAGCGCAGGCGACTGCGGGGTGCGGTCGTGATGGGGGCGGCTGCAGGTGTAGAAAGTGATTTGGCATTCATGAGGCAAGACTCAACAAGGCTTCCTGGGAAAGGGCGGTATCGCTGCTGATGGTCACCAGCCTTCCGCCTTTGAACACGGCAATACGGTCACTCAGGTGCAGCAATTCCGGGGCTTCGGACGACACCACAATCGCCGCACCACCGGCGCGCACGAACTGGTCCAGCAGGTGATAGATCTCCTGCTTCGCGCCTTCGTCGATGCCCCGGGTCGGCTCGTCGCACAGCAGGCAGATCGGCTGGGTCGACAGGCATTTGGCGAGCACCACTTTTTGCTGGTTGCCACCGCTCATGGATTCCACTGGCAGGTCCAGGGAGGTGGTCTTGATCTGCAGGCGCTTGACCATGTCCTGGGCCAGCTGGTTTTCCTTGCGCGCATTGATCAGCGACCAGCTCGACAGCTGCTTGTACGCCGACAATGCGATGTTCGAGAGGATGCTGCCGCTGAGCACCAGGCCGCTGTCTTTGCGGTCTTCGGTGACCAGCGACATGCCGGCCAGGATCGTTGCCTTGGGCAGCCCGATGGGCATCGGTTTGCCTTGCAGGGTCACGCTGCCGGAGTCCGGGGTGGTGAGGCCGTAGATGCAGTTGAGGAATTCACTGCGGCCCGATCCCATCAGCCCATAGATGCCGAGAATTTCGCCCTGGCGCAGTTGCAGGCTGATGTCCTGGAACTCGCCGGCGCGGCTCAGGCTGTCGACATCCAGGCAGCATTCAGCGGCGCATTCGCGGCCGACCTTGTGGTCGATGCGGGTGAGTTCCTGGCCGACGATGCCGCGCACCAGGTGGGCGCGGTCGATATCGGCCATGCGCCCGGTCTCAACGAAGGCGCCGTCGCGAAAGATGCTGTACTCGTCGGCGATTTGCGCCAGTTCACTGAGGCGGTGCGACACATAGATGATGCCGGCACCACGGGCGGTAAGGCGGCGGATTGCCTTGAACAGGGTTTCGGCCTCGCGCTCGCCGATGGCGGAGGTGGGCTCGTCCATGATCATCACCTGGCAGTCGTGACTGAACGCCTTGGCGATCTCCACCAGCTGGATCTGCGCCACGCTCAGGCGATGCATGGGGCTGGTGGCGTCGACGTCGAACTCCAGGCCTTCCAGCAGCTCGCGAGTGCGTCGGTTGAGTTGCTTGCTGTCGACGATGCAGCCGGCGCGGCGCGGTTCGCGGCCCAGCCAGATGTTTTCGGCGACGGTCATGTTGGGGATGGGTTCCAGTTCCTGGGTGATCATCGCGATCCCCGCCGCCAATGCTTCGCTGGGGCGGTTGAACTGAACGGGTGAGCCGTTGAGCAGGATGGTCCCGGCGTCACGCTGGGTGATGCCCATCAGGATGCTCAGGAAAGTCGATTTGCCTGCGCCATTGCCGCCGCACAGGGCGTGAACGCTGCCGGCCCGCAGAGAGAGGCGCCCCTCACGCAGGGCAGGGATCCCGGCGTAAGCCTTGGCGACGTGTTCAGCCTGGAGCAGTAATGGCGTGGCCATCGGCGTGTCCTCGTGCTGTGAATTCTTATTAGGTCGCACAGTCATGTTTCGCTGTGATCATATGTGTATCAAATGAAATTCTGATCAGTCAATCTCTTTCACTGAAAAGTTGTAAATGCGTGGTTTTGCGCAAACTGTGCCGATTTAGAGGGCTTTGACTGTAGGGTCAGCTAAATCCTGCTTGACAGGGCGCCTGGAATGCCCGAGAAATGACTGATCGGAATTTCATTGAGTGATCATATGATCATTCGAAAGTACCCAAAACGGCAGCGGAGCCAAACGCCATGAACACACCTTTCCCGGTGGCTATCGGATGCGATGAAGCGGGTTATGAGCTCAAAGAACTGTTGAAGCGCCATATCGAGGCACTGGGTTACCCGGTGACCGACTTCGGTACCCACTCCACGGCCCCGGTGCTGTACCCGGACATCGCCCTGGCGGTGGCCACGGCGATCAATGCCGGTGAACAGCGGCTGGGGGTGCTGGTGTGCGGCACCGGTATCGGCATGGCCATTTCGGCCAACAAAGTCCTGGGGATTCGTGCAGCCCAGGCCCACGACACCTATTCGGCGGAGCGGGCGCGCAAGAGCAACGATGCGCAGATCCTGTCCATCGGTGCACGGGTGATCGGTGCGGAACTGGCCAAGAGCATCGTCAAGTCGTTCCTGGAGTCGGAGTTCGAAGCCGCGCGTTCCGGGGCCAAGGTCGACCGCATCAACGCGATCGAGCGCGACGGGCATCAGTAGTGGACGGAACGGGGCAAGAGTCGGGAGAATGCGCCTTTGACACCGAAACGGAAGCCCGTGCCCATGAGTGACAGTACCCAGCGCATCGCCAGCGACATCGACCTGATGACCGAAGTGGCGATGCTCTATTACCTTGAGAACGTCACTCAGGAAGCCATCGCCAAGCGCTTCGACCTGTCCCGGGCAAAAGTCAGCCGCCTGCTCAAACGCGCACGGGATGAAGGCATCGTCGAGGTGCGGGTGTTGCAGCATCCGGCGATGAACAACGAGCTAGAACAGGCGCTGGTGGATCGTTTCCAGCTGGACCGCGCCTTGATCGCGGTCGACCACAGCGACCCCGACACCCAGCGTTCGGCGGTTGCGAGCCTGGTGGCCAACTACCTGAACAAAACCCTCAGCGACGGCATGATCGTTGCGGTCGGCATGGGCCGTAACGTTGGCGCAGTGGCCGATAACGTGTTCCTGCCGGTGACCCGCAATTGCACGTTTGTGTGCGCCATTGGCGGTTCGCTCAAGGCGGGCGAATACATGAACCCCGACCACATCTGCCGGCGCCTGGCCCTGCGTTTTGGCGGCGAAAGTGAAAGCTTGTACGCCCCGGCGCTGGTGGCTAATCCGGAACTGCGCGGCGTACTGATCAGCAACGATACCGTGCGTTCCACCCTTGACCGTGCTCGCCGTGCCGACATGGCACTGATCGGCATCGGTGACATGAGTGAAAACAGCAACATGGTGCGCATGGGGTGGTTTTCACCGCAGGAAATCGCCCAGGCGCGGTTGTCCGGCACGGTGGGGGACATGATGGGGTATGACTTTATCGACATTCATGGCCAGCCGGCGGTCAACGCGATTCAAGGGCGGGTGATTGGGTTGACGGTGCAGGAGCTGTTCCGCATTCCGGATGTGGTGGCGATTGCCAGTGAAAATACCAAAGCGGCGGCGACGCTTGGGGCGTTGCGGTCGGGGGTGATCAATACGCTGGCGACCACGGTGACCAATGCTCATACCATCCTGGCGCTGGATGATGCGACGCGCAAAGGCTGACCTGGGCGATAGGTCACGTTTTTTGGATTGGGTGTATATCCGTTATTTTTGTTATGGCTGAAATGGGTTCCGCTCTTACAGCGGCTCACTTTTGAAAAGCGCAAAAGTAAGCAAAA
>NZ_JAXCIS010000236.1:0-38438 GCF_034044025.1 Pseudomonas sp. SED1 | reverse complement strand
GCAGCCCTGCTTTCGCTCTGGATCTCGCTTTTGCTTTTAACACTCAAGCCGGCCGGGAGGCCGCTGTGCTCTGCTTTTGATCTGCTTTTGATTTTGATCTGCGGGCCCCGTCAACCACGATGGCCGCAAGTAGGCAAGGTGGAGCGGGTAAATCGGCAGGGAAGCCGATTTAGCCGCGCCGGGCCATGGATGGCCCGTCGCGGCGGCCCGCGGAACTGGGCCGGAGTGCGGGCATGCCGAGCCTAGGCGAGGCACCGAGTGGTGGGGCAAAGACTTTTTGGTTACTTTTGGGGCGTTTGCCAAAAGTGACCCGCTGTAAGAGCGGAACCATAAGCAGCCGTTACCTAAATAACGGATATGTACTCGGTCCACATCCAAATGGGCCACCGAGCCCCGAAGTCGTTGTGTTTTACCCAAGTCTAAGGTCTCATTGGGACCAGCAAAAATCGCACGTAAGGAACAACACTTGATACGGGAAGAACTGGCGCAATATGGCGGTATCACCGTCATGATTCCGGCCGCAGTGGTGATCGCCGTCTGGCTCTGGTACTCCCGGCCCCAGGCGGTCAAGTGGTGGCTGATGACAATCGCCTGCACCTATTCCATCGTGGCGTTCAGCAAGTTGTTGTTCAAGGGCTGGGGCGTTTCGCTCCAACACCTTGATATCGCCGTGCTCAGCGGTCACGCCATGAATACCTCGTTGATGGTCCCTGTGGCGATAAGCCTGGTAGCCCGTCGCATCAACCCCGATTGGCGCTGGCCCGCGGCTATCTGCGGGCTGTTGATCACTGCGTGGTTCAGCGCTTTTTGCGTCGCGCCCTATATTCATCCGCTCAACGAAGCGCTGGCCGGTGGCTTCTTGGGTGGGATGGCGGCGATCGCTTTTCTATGGCGACTTGAGGTAGTTGACGTGCGGGTTTCCCCATCCTTGATCGGTGGGGGAATGGTGATTCTGTTGCTGAGTGCGATGGTGCCCAAGTACAACGCCGAGAAACTGCTCAACCATGTCGCGGTAGCCGTATCAGGCGCCGATCAGGCCCATCAGGAGCCTTCCTGGCGCGCCTCTTCCATGCCGATGAACGCCGAGTAAGTGGCCAGGTCCAGGGCCAGGTTACTCTCCACCAGCAGCTCCAGCAGTACCGTCTGGCAATTGAAGCGCCGGGCATCGCCACGGCGCTGAGCGCGCTTCATTTGCTTGAACAACGTATCGGTGATGGCTTGCGGTGAGTTGTCTCGCAAGCGATCCAGCCAGTGGGACAGCACCTGGGTGTTGCGCGCATATTGCTCCGCCGGCAGCTGTTCGTTGGGCGCCAGGCCCACAAATCCTTCAAACGCGTCCGTCAGCCTTTTCAAGGCGTAGGCACGTTTCAGGTCCTCATAAATGCTCATGGCCGCTCCTCGGTGCAGGAGATGTTGGCGAGTAACTCGGCCGTCTTCATTTGCATCAGGTGGCTGTCGCCGCGACTCTCCACACACAGGCAAATGGACAGGGGATTGCTCACCTGCAATTTGAAGCGCCAGTCGGCAAAGACCATTGAAAGCCCGCTACAGGATTCGTCGCTGTCCAGTGAATTGCTGGCGTATAACACCTGCATGCGTTCTACAACGGTGGTTGAACTATTAACCTTGACGTGGATGTTTCCCGAAGAAGGAAACAGGCCGATACGCTCTACCAATAGCTTTGAACTTTTCATGGCCGTCCCTCGCTGTTTATTCAGGTATTACTGTATTCTGAAGAGGCGAAAAAGTAAGGGGATGTTATTTTTAGTCTGCTAATAAGCTGGATGTTATTTTTCGTCTGACTAAGTAGGTTGTCAGCAAGTCATCTGGACTCGGCTGATTTCCGCTAAAGGCAAGTTGATTCGCTGTTCCCGTTGCAGGAAGTTCATCAGCAATACCACGCGTTCTTCTCCATCCATGGCCAGGAAGACGGCCTCAAGTTCGGCAAACGGCCCTTCGTTGATGCGCACGCTTTCGCCTGGCTGCAACAGGGTTGCCACAACGCCCTGATGGTCTCGCTCCTGCAGCTCGCCCACCAGTGCGTCGCTGATAGGCAGCGGATGTGCGCCGAATGCCACGACCCGCGATACCCCGCGGGTCGAGCGCAGGGAGCTCCAGCTGTCCTGCAGGCTCATTTGAATAAACAGATAACCGGGAAACACCGATTCGCGAGTGGTCCTGCGCTGGCCCTTCAACAGCCGTTCGCGTTTATAGGTAGATCGAAAACAGGTGTAGCCCTGACGCTGAAGATGTTCCTCGGCGCGCTCGTCCTGCCGGGATTTGCACTGGACCAGGTACCAGGCTTTGTTGGCGTTTGCGCTCATGGAACTTCCTCTGTTTATATAAAACGATACTCAGCGGTCATGTAATTTAAAGCCGGTGCGTACTGCAAAGTCATGAATGTTATAAATCGTCGGGTTGGTGTGGGTATTGTTATTTTTCGTCCGGAGATAGTTTTGGGTGAAGTGGGGGTTCCATGGTAATAAATACTGCCGCGAAGTTGCGAAGTTGATGTTATGGCTTCGTGGGGTAATGGATGGCCCGGGGAATAGTGTCTTGTTTAAAAAAGTGTTGATTGTCTGTATCGGCAATATTTGCCGCAGTCCCACCGCGGAAAGCCTTTTGCGTGGCGCACTGAGTCGCTGCGATATCAAGGTCAGCTCGGCGGGCATCGCCGCGTTGGTCGGCAAGCCGATTGAAACCACCGCGCGTGCGGTACTCGAGGCCCATGGTCATCCCGCTATTGAGCACCAGGCCGTCCAGCTGGAGCCGCAGGCGATCAGTGAAGCCGACCTGATCCTGGTGATGGAGCGACAGCACATCAGCGCCGTACTCAGCATGGCGCCCGAGGCACGAGGCAAGGTCTTGCTGCTGGGGAAATGGCAAAACGAGCGAGAGATCAGCGACCCCTACCGGCAAGGGAAAGCTGCTTTTGTGCACGCTTATGCGTTGATCGAAGAAGCCGTAAACGCATGGGCGCAGCGTCTCGCACGCTGATCGCCATGACTTTTTGAATCGAAATAAAGGCTAAGAATCCGACTTATGCAGCAAGCGCCAGCAGTCACCGTACGGGAAGACGATAACGAGGAGATTGATCTCCTCGGTCTGTTTGGAACACTGATCGACCACAAATGGTTGATCGCCGCAGTTACCGGCGCCTTTATGCTTACGGGTGCCGCGTATGCGGTGTTGGCGACCCCGGTCTATCAGGCGAGTGCCCTGTTGCAGGTCGAAGCGAAAAAGAACGACTTGCTGGGCTTCTCGGACATCGGCGGCATGCTCGGCAAGGAGTCGCCTTCGGCCACCGAGATCGAATTGATCCAGTCGCGGTATGTGATTGGCAAAACCGTCGACAACCTGAAACTCGATATCGTCGTACAGCCGATGTACTTCCCGGTGGTCGGTGAGTTCCTCGCGCGCCGCTTCCAGAAGACTAACCCCGATGCAATCGCCGAGCCCTTGCTGGGCCTGGACAGTTTCGCCTGGGGCGGCGAGTCGCTGAAGATTTTCAAGCTGGACCTGCCCGACGGGCAACTGGGCAAGAAGCTGACCCTGACCGTGGGTGAAAATGATCATTTCACCCTGGTGGATGAAGATGACCAAGTGCTGGCGGCCGGCGAGGCTGGGCAACTGATCGAGCAAAATGGCGTCGCGTTCCAGATTGAAGAACTGCGCGCCAAACCCGGCACGCGTTTCCGGGTGATCCGCAATGCACGCCTGACCAGCATCCTCGACTACCAGGAGAACCTGGACGTGGTCGAGCGGGGGAAAGAGTCGGGCATGATCGGCCTGGCGCTGGAAAGCACCGACCCGGACCAGGCGATCAAGATCCTCAATCAGATCGCGGCCATTTACGTGCGGCAAAACGTGGAGCGCACCTCGGCTGAGGCGGCGCAAAGCCTGGCGTTCCTCAAGGAGCAACTGCCGGAGGTCAAGAAGGACCTGGAAAAAGCCGGCAAGGCCTTGAACGAGTACCAGACCCGCAGCAAGTCGGTGGACATCACCCTTGAAACCAAGGCGATTCTCGACCAGATCGTGGGGCTCGACACCAGCATCTCCGAGCTGAAGTTGCAGCAGGCCGAGATGGACCGCAAGTTCACCCGGCAGCACCCCGCGTATCGCGCGTTGCTGACCCAGATCGGCGAGTTGACCAGCAAGCAGCAAAGCCTGGCGAGCCGGGTAGAAAGCCTGCCCTCGACCCAGCAGGAGCTGTTGAGCCTGACCCGGGATGTTGAGGTCGGCACGGCCATCTATACCCAACTGCTTAACAAGTCCCAGGAACTGGATGTGATGCGTGCGGGGACCGTGGGCAACGTGCGCCTGATAGACACCGCAGACGTCAATTACCTCAAGCCGATCAAGCCGAAAAAGATCCTGATCGTGCTGATCGCGACTCTGCTCGGCGGCTTCCTGGCGGTGACGCTGGTGTTGCTGCGCAAGGCGCTGAATCGTGGCCTGGAAAGCCCGGAAGCCATCGAGCAGCTCGGGTTGCCGGTGTATGCGTCGATTCCGTACAGCCCGCTGCAAAAAGTTGAAGAAGACAAAATCACTCGCAGCCGTGGACGTACCGATGCGGTGTCTTCATTGCTGGCCATCAGTCACCCCACGGACCTGGCGGTGGAGGCCTTGCGTAGTTTGCGCACCAGCCTGCACTTCGCGATGCTCGAGGCACCCAATAACCGCATCATGATCTCCGGCCCCAGCCCCGAGGTGGGCAAGACCTTCGTCTCGGTCAACCTGGCGGCGGTCATCGCGCAAACCGGGCAGCGGGTCTTGTTGATTGATGTGGATATGCGCCGTGGCTACCTGCACAAAGTGCTGGGTGTGCCGGCCAAGGATGGGCTTTCCGACATCCTCTCCAACCAATGCACCCTTGAAACCGCGATCCACAAAACCGGCATTGAAAACCTCGACATCATCAGCCGCGGGCAGATACCGCCCAATCCTTCGGAGTTGCTGATGCATCGCAACCTGACCGAACTGTTGTCGCAAGTCAGCGAACGTTATGACCTGGTGATTCTGGATACGCCACCGCTATTGGCCGTGACCGACGCGGCGATTGTGGGACGGCAGTCGGGGACCAACCTGATCGTCACGCGCTATGGCTTGAACCCGGCAAAAGAAATCGAGCACACCATTCGCCGGTTTGCCCAGAACGGCATCGTGCTCAGGGGCGCGATCTTCAACGGCGTTGAAAAGAAGGCCTCGGCCAAATATGGCTACGGCAACTACGGGTATTACCAGTACGAGTACCAGGCTGATCGGAGCTGATTCACCACTGTCATTGCAGGATAGAGGTCACGTTCTCAGGAAATGAACGAAAAATCCTGGGGCGGTAGCGTGCCAAATTCAAATCAGCATAAAGAATACCCAGCCATGTTTTACCTGTTATCCCTTATCGCGCTGTCAGCGGGTTTGCTCGCGGCGAAAAATCCAAAATACTCAATTGTGGTGTTTGGGATAATGCTGGCTGTTATTCCCACGGGTAACTCCTACAGCGAAATAATCTCGCTCAAAGGCATCTACTTCTTTGACTTTTACATCGTCGGTGGGCTGGGTGCACTGCTGGTCAGGCAGGTGGTTTCGCAGAAGAATCAACTGACAGCGCCAGGCGGCCTGTTGTTTGGCTGTGGCCTGTATGTGGTCTTACTCGCGTGCGGCTTGCTGGAGTCTTCGAACAAGTACCTGTTGAAGGATGTCCGGCCTTTTATAATGATTCTGTCGTTTATCGTGCTCTCGAACATCGCGACCCTTGCCGCGAAAACCCTGAAGCTGCAAACCGTGCTTTTGCTATTGATCGCGATGACTGCATTCAATGTGCTGGATATCGCTTGGTTGCGGTTGGGCTTGTACAAGTTTCAAGATGTCTACTATGAAGAGAACGCCTACCGGTACCTGGATGGCGGTACGTACGCCGCCGTGGCTTATCTGATTTATTACTTCATAGACCCGCGGCTGTTTGAACAGAGAAAAAAGCTCGCAAGAATTTGTCTGGCGACCTCTTTCATCTGTCTGTTTATCGCCAACTCGCGGTTCATCTTTGTTGCGGTGTTTGCGGCGATCATCATTCACCAATATATAAAGCCGGCCCGCATGATCGGGGTCGTCCTGGCCGGGGCTGTTGTGCTGATGGCGTTTATCGGCGTCAGCAATATGATCGGTGCTGATCGAATCAATGACGGTTTGTCTTCTGAAGGCATGGCCGCTCAACTGGGCACTCGTTTCAGCCCCGCGCTGGAACTGATCCGGGGCATGAACCCCCTGCATTACTTTGTCGGGTTGGGCGCGGGAACGCCGTTCGAAATTCCCTGGTTTGAATACCGTGGCCTCGATGACAAGAACTCGAATATCGACAGTGCCTACTTAACGTACTTCGTGAAGTACGGGCTGATCGGCTTGTACTTGTTGTACGTGTTCATTACCTCGATTACCCAGCACATGAACAGCCGGGTGGCGGTCTCGATCGCTGTGTTTTTGGGCGTGATGTTCGTTGTGTCGGCCACGCCTTATCAGCCGTACGCCATCGGTATCGCTTATGGCTCAATTGTCCTGCGCGTCTGTGCGGAACACACGGCCAGGCAACGCAAAAAGCGGCTCAAGCCAAGCCTGCCGCTGATAACCACGCCCTTACAGGTGAATGCCGGATGAACAGCACCGTGTTGAAAAAATTCGTCTCCAGTACGGCCTGGAGCTTTATATCCGCCGTCGCGACCAAGGTGTCGGTGGTCATTACTGGCATATTAGTGGCCCGGGTATTGGGCGCCCAATCCTTTGGTGAATACGGCCTGATCCAAAGTGCGATTGTGATGCTGGCCAACGTCGCCGCCCAAGCCACCACCACGGCAACGGCCAAGCATATCGGGCAGTTCAAAGAAAGCAGCCCCGAGAAAACCGGCCGGGGCATCGCCCTGACACTGACATTTTCGGTGTTTTTCAGCGCGATGATCATCGGGACAGCGCTGTTTTTCCCGCACTTCTTCTCCAGCGTTATTTTGGGTGCAGACAGCCTGAGCGCGGCGTCGCTGATTGTATTGGGCACCATCACGTTCATTATTCTGTCGGGGTGGACCCAAGGCTGCCTGACCGGTTGGGGGCAATACCGCTTGATTGCGACGATCAACGGAATCATCGCGATTGTCGCGATCCCGGCGACGTACTTCCTCACGGTCAAGTTCAGACTCAACGGCGCGCTGTTGGGGTTGGCCGGTTCCCAATTGCTGATCGTGTTCTTCAGCGCACTGGCCTGCTGGAAAATACTCAAGGCCCGGAACACCACGCTGAGCTTCACAGGTGCGATGACTGAAAAGCATGCCGTGCTGTCGGTGGGCCTGCCGGTATTGCTGACGGGCTTGATGGTCGCCCCAATGAACTGGTTCGCCAACAAGTTGTTGGCAGAAACAACTAACGGCCTTGCGGCGTTGGGCATGTACGCCGCCGCCATGCAATGGAACGCGATCTTTTCACATGTCTCTGTAGTATTAGGCTCCGTACTGGTTCCGATGCTGGCTGCAGCGCTGGGCGGTAAAAACCGCAAGCTGGACGCCTTGAACTTTCTGTCAGGCTGGTTAGTGGTGCTGGTGATCATACAGCCGGTGATCATGTTTCCCGAGTTGCTGGCAAAACTCTATGGCAGCAGTTTCCTCGGGCGGGATTTTGAAGTCACGTTGGTGCTGGTAATCCTCGGATCTTTGCTCAGTGCATTCAAGTCGGGCATTTCAAGAAAGATGATCGTGATGAACCTGGCCTGGTTCAGCGTCATGAGTAACATTCTATGGGGCGTGCTGTTTATCGCCGGCGCGTTATGGCTCAGGGAGCAGGGCGCAATCGGGATTGCCAAGGCATTCATCGGTTCGCAGTTCATCCACTTCCTGCTGGGCCTGCCTTATTTTGTTTATAAGAAAATACTGCCTTTGGAACTGCTTATTTCTCCCAGGATCCTGATCCTGTGGACATTGCCTTTTATCAGTTTCATAGCCAGCGCCTACGTTGAAAGTGTGCTGTATCGATTGATGATTATGGCGACGATATTTATCTACATTCTTGCAACGACGTTTGCCTTGAATACCGTGTTTAATGACCCCGTGGAAAATGGAAGCCCAGCATGAATGTCAGTAAAGTTTATATCCGGGGTGCATACGGTCCTGGTAATTTGGGTGATGACGTATTAATGCTATGCGTGATCAATATTCTGAAAAAGCGCTTTAAAGAATCGGATATTGCGGTGGGTGTCGATCATCCGGAGATCGCCAGGAACTTCAACCCGCGCATCAAGTGGCTGCATATCAAGGAACCGGTCAAGGCTGACCTGGTGGTGTTGGGCGGCGGCGGCCAGTTCTTCTCGTTCATCCCGCCGGCCAAAGAAGTCACCGCCACCACCGGTCGACTGGCGAAGGCCTATAAGAGCATCAAGGCTCAAACCGACCTGAAGTCCACGCTGTTACGCCTGTATGTCGGGCTGCGTGGCGGTGTCGACAGGATCTATTTCCACCGGCGTCTGGCGGCGTTCTGTATCGGCCTGGGCCCGTTTGATGGCGGCGGCAAGCTGTTGACCCGTGCCGTCAGCGTGATCAATCGCTGTGACTACATTTCCGTGCGGGACGGTACCAGCCAGCAGCATTGCAATACCTTTGGAAAGAAAGACGTGGAGGTGTACACCGACCCCAGCCTGCTTTCCGATCTGTGGATCTCCAGCAAAGACCTGGAAATCGGCAGCCTCAAGAAGGGCAAATACCTGTCCTTTATCCTGCGCGACTGGCCCCACGACGCGAACGGGCAACAGTTCATCAAGGCGATGGTCCAGGCCGCTGATGAATTGGCCAAACGTGGCGAGCAGGTGCGCCTGGTCTCGCTCTACAAAGAGCGTGACCAGCACCTGATCGACAAGTACGACACCTTCGAGTGGTTGTGCTGGGACGCCGCCGGCGATACGCCTGAAACCTTCATGGCGAAACTGATCGTTGAGTCCGACGTGATCATCAGTGCGCGGGCCCATGGTGTGTTGTTGCCAGCCTCCCTGGGTTTCCCAACCATCGCCGTTGAAATCGAAAACAAGCTGAAAAAAGTCCATGAAATGCTCCCGCACGGCACGAAGCTGATCAGCGTCCCGGACCCCGACGTGATCATCACGACCATCAGCGAATTCCGCCAATCGAAAGCGCAAATGGCCGAGCACCTCAAGCAAGAAATCTCCCAGCGATCTTCCATTGCGCAAAAAGCCGTCGACGACTTTTTGAAATGGGTCGATGAAAAATAAAGTGCAGGGGCAACCGACGTGAAAAAGACAGCCTCGACGCTACTCACTTTGGCGTTCTCTCTGCAGGTGGCCGCGAGCGGCGCAACAGAGGTAAGCGACCGCTGCGAGCAACGCATCAAAAACATCTATCCGTCACTTCCGGATGTGTCGCAGGTGCTCGACGGTGCTCAGGCGCAGAACAGCATCAAGGGCCGCGCCAATTTAACCAACAAAACCTACAGCCAGAAAATCAAGGACATCGCCGTGCATTTTCCCGCCGGCTCGTACGACCCGGGCTCGATGGTGCGCTTGGGTTTGCCCTATGGCGGAATCGAATTCAAATCCGCGCTTCCGCAACCGGGCAGGGAATGCCTGGTGCTGACGTACGAGTTAAAGTTCGACGAGAACTTCAATTTTGTAAAAGGCGGCAAGCTCCCGGGTCTCTACGGTGGCACCGGCAATACCGGCGGGAAAATACCGAACGGCCATGACGGCTTTTCCACGCGCTACATCTGGAAAGAGAAGGGCACCGGTGCGATCTATGCCTATTTGCCCACCAGCAAAACCTGGGGCACGGCAGTAGGCCTGGGTTCCTGGATCTTTACCGTCGGCCAATGGCATAGGTTGGAGCAACTGGTGAAGTTGAATACACCGGGGCAGGCCGACGGTGTGATTTCCATCTGGTACGACAAAAAACTGGTGCACTCCGAAACCGGATTGACGTTCAGAGACACGCCGGACATCACCATTGATGGCCTGCTGTTTTCTACGTTCTTTGGTGGGAATAACCCGTCTTTCGCCACGCCGGTCAGCACCAATATCCGCTTCAGGAATTTTGTGATGAGTTCCCAGCGCGTGACTGATCCATCAGGGCAGGGTGACTAAGTGAAAAACCTGAAACTGAATATCAAGAAGGCCGCTGTTGCGCTGTTTAATTCGCTGCTCAGCCTGGCGTTGTTTTTCAACCTGAGGCGTTCACTGCTCAGGCTGACCGGATGCCGGGTGGGCGCAAAAACCACGGTTCACCGCAAGGTGGTCTTTTTCACCTTCGGCAACTTCTCCATCGGGAAAAACTGCACGGTCAATTACGACTGCTACCTGGACAACAGGGCCGGTATCCAGATTGGGGATAACGTCAATATTTCCCACAACGCCCGGATTTATACCTTGGGTCACGATATCGATGACCCGATGAGTTGCCTGGTGGGCAAACCCGTAGTGATCGAAGACAACGCATGGATCTTTCCCAATGTGATGGTGATGCCAGGCGTCACCATCGGAAAAGGCGCCGTGGTTTATCCAGGTAGTGTGGTCACGCGCAACGTTGAAGCGTACTCGATTGTGGGCGGCAACCCGGCCAAACATCTTCGCTACAGGAATAAAAATATTCTGTACCGCGCCGACTTTCCGATTTGGTTTGCAGTGTAAGCACCTTACTTGCCCACCCTTATTTATGCAGGATTCTGACGTGAAATCATTAATGATCGCATGGATTGGCTATCAACGACGCGCCGATACCATGAAGCAATATTGGGCGTATGACATTCTGCATCTGCCCAACCGGTTCAAGAAGAAGTCGGCACGGCCACTGGACTACTTGATCAAGTCGTTTAAAACCATCAAAACGCTGTTGGCCGGTTCGCCGGAAGTGCTGTGGGTGCAGTTGCCGCCGAGTCCGGTATTGCATATAGCACTGGCCTACAAATTTATATTTAACCGGCGCCTGAAGATTATTGCCGATGCCCACAACAGCTTGTTGCGCAAACAGTGGATAGGCTTTCCGGGCACCGTTTCACTGTTGAACAGAATCGATGCAGTGGTCGTGCATAACTTTAAGGTCAAAGAAGAGTTGGCAAGCCTCGGCGTCAAGGAAACCAATATTTTTATCCTGGAAGACTTGCCATGTGACTTCCCGGCGGCGCCCGCCACTGAGCGCGAGACGCCCTATGTGCTGTTTCCGTGCTCCTTTGATATCGATGAGCCGATAGAGATCGTGATCAACGCCGCCCGGGAAATGCCCGATGTCGACTTTCTGATCACCGGCAAGCACCAGGGCAAGTTGTCCGAAGAGCTCGTGGCGTCACTTCCCGCGAACATCAAGCTGACCGGCTTCCTCAGCAAAGCGACGTTCGAACAGCTGCTGTGCAACGCGAATGTGGTGCTCGGCCTGACCACCCGCGACAACGTGCAGTTGAGCGTGGCCAACGAAGCGGTCAGCGCCGGCAGGCCGATGGCGCTCTCGAATACCACGGTACTGCGCTCGCTGTTTTCCGAAGCCGCAGTGTTCGTGGACACCATGAACCCGCTGTCCATAAAGGCCGGCGTAGCGCAGCTCATCACCAATCAAGAAATCTATAAAGAGAAATCAGCCTTGCTCAAAACCAAGCGAATAGCCCGCTGGAAAGGCCAGGCACAACAGTTAAGAACTGCCGCCACTATTTAATGATGTCTATTACACCTGACAGGAAGGGAACCGTCATGAGTCAATCAAGTGATGTTTTATTGATTTGTTCTGGAGGTGGGCACTGGGTGCAAATGAGTAAGTTGCTGCCGGCCTTCGACGGTCAGAAAGTTACCATCGCCACCGTGGATATCAGCATTGGCTCGCAGTATCCAGCCCATGCCTTTGCGCAAGTCCCGGACTTTAATCGCAGTGAGCCGATGAAGATCATCAAGGGTTTTTGCCAGATCTTTGCGATCGTCTACCGCAGCAAGGCCAAGTACGTGATCTCCACCGGCGCCGCTCCAGGGTTGCTGGGATTGGTTGCGGGAAAACTCATGGGAAAAAAGACCCTGTGGATCGACAGCATCGCCAATCCCAAGAAACTCTCGTTGTCCGGCCGCATCGCTGTCTATTTTGTCGATGAGTTGCTGACCCAGTGGCCCTCGCTTTCGCAAAACAGCCGTGCCCAATATAAAGGGAGGATTGTATAAATGATATTTTGCAGCGTTGGCACTCAAGCACCCTTTGAAAGAATGCTCGGCTACTTGCATGAGTGGAGTCATGCAAACCCGCAGGTTCCGATTGTTGCCCAAGTGGGCAATAACGAAAATGACCTGGGCCGTATCACGGCGTACAAGACCATCGCCGAGCCGCTGTTTTCCAAGAACTTCAATGCGTCGAAAGTGATCGTTTCCCATGCGGGCATGGGCAATATCATTCGCTCCCTTGAGTTGGGAAAACCCATCGTTATCGTCCCACGCGACAGTCGGCGAGGTGAACATATCAATAATCATCAGTTCGACACCGCCGAGAACTTTTCAGACCTTCCGTCGGTGTTTATTGCCCACGATAAAGACGGCTTCTTTTCGGCGATTGATTCGGCACTTAACTACAGCAGTTCGGAAAGTCCATTGGACTTTACCGAAAGAAACCGCTTGATTAGTTATGTGAAGTCATTCACGTCCTAAGTTTCGGCTGTTGGTCGACACGCTCCAATTACGTTTAATCATCGAGTAATCGCTATGATCCCAGTGATATTGTCTGGCGGCTCAGGCACGCGCCTGTGGCCGCTTTCTAGAGCGCTTAAGCCAAAGCAGTTTATAGCGCTGCACGGTGACTTGAGTTTGTTTCAAGCCACGTTGGACCGCATTAAGAACCTGTCGATAGAGGGCGAGAACGTCAGCCCTCCGATCATTGTGTGCAACGAAGAACACCGTTTCATCGTGGCCGAGCAAAGTCGATCGCTGGACTTGATACCGCAGAAAATCCTCCTGGAACCCACCGCCCGGAATACCGCCCCGGCGATCGCCGCCGCGACACTGTCAGCCCTGCAAGACGGCGATGACCCGATCCTGCTGGTGTTGGCGGCAGACCATGTGATCGGCAATACCAGCGCCTTCAATGCGGCCTTGACGCTGGCCACGGTGGAGGTCAACAAGGGCAAGATCGTCACCTTCGGAGTGGTACCCACCAAGCCCGAGACCGGCTACGGCTACATCCGTACTCAAACCGCTGCGCTCGACGGCGCCGCACATGTCGAGGCCTTTGTCGAAAAGCCCGACCTTGAGACCGCACAAAGCTACCTGGCCCAAGGCAACTACTTCTGGAACAGCGGCATGTTCATGTTCCGCGCTTCCGTGATGAAGGCTGAGCTCGAGCGCTTGAGCCCGGAGATCATGGTAGCCGCAGAGCTGTCCCTCTCCAATGCGGCCTACGACCAGGATTTCACCCGGCTCAACCAGGTGGATTTCGTGAACGCGCCCAACGTGTCGATTGACTATGCGGTGATGGAAAAAACCGACATCGCGTCGGTGGTCATCCTCAACTCTCCATGGAGCGACCTGGGTGCCTGGGATTCCGTGTGGGAAGCGGGCCTCAAGGACCAGAACCAGAACTGCACCCAGGGCGATGTGCTGCTGCAAGACGTGACCAACAGTTATGTGCACGCCAGCCACCGCCTGGTCACCGTGGCGGGGATCAACGATGTGGTGGTGGTCGAGACGGCCGACGCGATCCTGGTAACCACCAAGGACCATGCGCAAGACGTCAAGAAAATCGTCACCCAGCTCACAAAAAACCACCGGATCGAGAGCGCCAGTCACCGCGAAGTCTATCGGCCGTGGGGCAAATATGACTCGGTGGACCAGGGTTATCGCTACCAGGTGAAGCGGATCACGGTCAAGCCGGGGCACAAGCTGTCGGTGCAGCTCCACCACCATCGGGCCGAGCACTGGATCGTGGTGTCCGGCACGGCGAATGTGCAAATCGCCGACAAGCAGGTGCTGCTCACCGAGAACCAATCCACCTACATCCCCATTGGCGTCGTGCACTCCCTGGAAAACCCGGGACGCATCCCGCTGGAGCTGATTGAAGTCCAGTCCGGCTCCTACCTGGGCGAAGACGACATCATCCGCTTTGAAGACCGCTATGGCCGCCTCGAGCTTGTTTAAAGGAATATTGAAATGAACGTAACTGTATTTGGAATCGGCTATGTGGGCCTGGTGCAAGCGGCGGTGCTGGCTGATGCGGGGCATGAAGTCTGCTGCGTCGACATTGACGCCACCAAAGTCGAGAACCTCAAGAGCGGGATTATTCCGATCTATGAGCCCGGGCTGAGTGCCCTCGTGCAAAAGAACCATGATGCCGGCCGCTTGCATTTCACCACCGACGCCGCGCAAGGCGTGCGTCACGGTGAGGTGCAATTCATCGCCGTGGGCACGCCGCCGGATGACGATGGCAGCGCCGACATCAAGTACGTGCTCTCCGTTGCCGCGACCATCGCGCTCAACATGACCGAGCCGAAGATTATCGTGAACAAGTCCACGGTACCGGTGGGGACGGCGGATAAAGTCCGGGCGAAGGTGTCCGAGGCGTTGGCGTCCCGGGGGCTTGAGGTGGAATTTCACGTCATCTCGAACCCCGAGTTCCTGAAGGAAGGTTCGGCAGTCGCCGACTGTACTCGCCCCGACCGAATCATCATCGGCAGTGACAGCAGCTACGCCGTGGACCGCATGCGGGAACTGTATGAACCCTTCAACCGCAACCACGAAAAAATCATCACGATGGACATCCGCAGTGCCGAGCTGACCAAGTACGCGGCCAACTGCCTGCTGGCCACCAAGATTTCCTTCATGAATGAAATGGCCAATTTCGCCGAACGATTGGGCGCAGACATTGAGGCCGTTCGTAAAGGCATTGGCTCTGACCCACGGATTGGCTACGACTTTATCTACCCCGGCTGCGGTTATGGCGGCTCGTGCTTCCCGAAAGACGTACAGGCCCTGGAGCGTACTGCGTCGTCGATCGGCTATCAGGCAACGCTTCTGTCGGCCGTCGAGGAGGTCAACAAGCGCCAGAAGCAGCACCTGTTCGGGCATATCCACCATCACTTCGGCGGCCAACTGGAAGGCAAGACCTTTGCGATCTGGGGCCTGGCCTTCAAACCCAATACCGACGACATGCGCGAAGCCTCCAGCCGCGTGCTGATCGAACAATTGCGCAGCGTGGGCGCCAGGGTTCAAGCCTTCGACCCGGAAGCAATGGCCGAGACCCAGCGCATTTACGGGATGAACGAAGACCTGCTGCTCATGGGGACCAAGGAGGCCGCGCTGCAAGGTGCCGATGCGTTGGTGATTGTGACGGAGTGGCGCGAGTTCAAAGCCCCGGACCTGGACTTGATTAAAGAAAAACTGAGCACGCCAGTGATCTTTGATGGCCGCAATATATTTGATCCGCAGCGTATGAAAGCCAATGGTTTCGACTATTACGGTATTGGTCGCGGCTTGTCGGTAAGGCCAGTTGTTTAAACCTGACGATTATTAACATGGGTGGTTTGAGCTACCCACAAGTGAGATGATTTCGAGGAGGCTAAGTGCGTGATCCCACTGGATCTTTGTGCAGTTTTCATGGCCTGTTTATCTCCGTTCCATCACTACTCCCTTATTGCAAAGTCTTGATAAGGGGTAAATATCGAGAAGGAGTCTGATATGAGGAAATTACTGTTGGCCGGCTTGCTGGCTTTCACAAGTACTGCGGCAATGGCGGCGGGTGAAGTCGCCGGCGCTGCTGTGAGCGAGGCCGCTGGCGCAGGTGAGTCCCTGTCGTTGAGCACCCCGCTCGTGGGCGGCGTGACGCTCGGTGAAGGGGTTGGGGTCGGCACGGCGGTTGTCGGTGCTGCGGCAGCCGCTTCCAACTCGGGCGGCAGTTCCAACGGCGGTACTGCCGGCACCGGCGGTACAACCGGCACAGGCGGTACTACCGGTACCAACTAATCCCTCGTAAACCCTGTTGTACAAGATCACTCAGAACTTTCTGGGTGATCTTTTTTAGACTCGTCCTCGACTAGCGTAGTGCCATTATGATTTCTAGGTTACCTGTTCTTTTGCTGGCAAGTATCAGCTTGCACGGCTGCATGTTTTCGCCTGGTCAACACATGGACACCAGTCAAATGTCCAGTGAAGGTTCTCCCGAAAGTACCCGGGTGGAGTTGATTCCGATCACGCCCAAGTTGATTGCCATGGATGCCGCCACGCACGTTCGTGAATCGGTACCTTCTGAGTTGCTGGCGTATGTTCCGGGTGGCTATCGGGTAGGCGCCAACGACCTGTTGTTTATCACGGTCTGGGATCACCCCGAGTTGACGGCACCGTCCGGGCCGCAACAGCAGATCGACGCCAACGGTCGCTTGGTTCGCCCCGACGGCACGCTGTTTTATCCGTATATCGGCAACGTTCCGGTGGCCGGTAAAACCATCGAAGAGTTGCGTGCGTTCATCGCCGGGCGCTTGTCGCAGTTTATTGAAAGCCCTCAGGTCGACGTCAGCGTCCTGCGTTTTGCCAGCCAGACCGTGGTGGTGACCGGTGCGGTGATCAAAGCCGGCCAACAGCCGATCACTACCACGCCATTGAGTGCCGTCGAAGCCATTGGCGCCGCCGGTATCGACCCGACGAATGCCGACCTGTCGGGCCTGACACTCACCCGCGACGGCCGTGAATACACGTTGGACCTGGACAGCCTGAATCGCCAGGGCTCGCAACTGCAAGGCATCTACCTCAAGGGCGGCGACCGGTTGTATTTGCCTTATAACGACCAAAAACGGGTCTACCTCATGGGCGAAGTCAATCAGCCCCGAGCCCTGAGTTTCAAGGGCAAGTCGATCAACCTGACCGATGCCCTCGGCACGGTGGGTGGCTTGAACCAGACCACCTCGAATGGCAATGCGGTCTACGTGATTCGCGGCGTAGACAACCTGGAAGCCGAGCCGGCCAAGGTGTTCCAGCTCGATGCCCAATCACCGTCCTCGTTGGTGCTGGCCACTCGGTTCGACTTGCAGCCCCAAGACATCGTGTACGTCGGGCCGGCCGGCG
The DNA here is from genome assembly GCF_034044025.1 of Pseudomonas sp. SED1. Taxonomy (NCBI): domain Bacteria; kingdom Pseudomonadati; phylum Pseudomonadota; class Gammaproteobacteria; order Pseudomonadales; family Pseudomonadaceae; genus Pseudomonas; species Pseudomonas sp. SED1. Next base: position 21,397 of record NZ_JAXCIS010000236.1, on the reverse strand, counting down.
TGACGCGCTGGAACCGCCTGATCAGCCAGTTGCTGCCGACCGCCAGTGCCATCGGGCTCGGTGCCCGATCGTTTAATGACCTCAGCGAAGCCAACAGCAGATAAGGCTCAAGCCCTCCGTGAAAATTTTGCCTACTTGCGCCTGTCTGTCGATGGCGCTCTTGTTGAGCGGGTGTAACCCGTTGATGAGGGCGTCCTGGTACACCCTCGAATCCTCCGTCAGCGGCCCGGCCCCGATCAACGTGACCCGCGCCCAGGTCGACGCCGTGCCGTACCCGCAGATCCTGGTCACCACTGCCGTCAGCGAGGGGGTGATGGCCATGGCACGGCGCCGGGGCGACCTGGAATTCTGGGTCGCTTCCGGCAAGCAAGTGGTGATGATGCGTGACGGCCTGGTGGTACGCACGGTCGGGCTGGGGGTTTCCCTGGACGGCACTCGCTTCAGTGGCGAATCACCGTTCAAGCGCGGCCTCCAGCATCTGCCCGATGGCTACACCAGCACACGCTGGATCGACGTCTACGACGGCAACCGAATCGGGGTCGCGGTCAACAGCCGTTTCAGCACCCACGCCATCGAGACCCTCCGCATTCTGGACAAGGATCATGCCTTGCTGCGCATCGACGAGCAGGTGGATGTTCCCACCTTGAATTTCCACGCCACCAACCATTATTGGGTCGACCCGCAGGATGGTTTCATCCTGCGCAGCGAGCAGCATCTGACGCCCCGGTTGTCCCTGAAAATCGTGCAGTTGCGTCCCGATCGGGAGGTTGCCCGGTGAAGCATTTGAATCTTTTATGGCTGGGCCTGTTGTTGATCGGCCCCGGCGCCGGCCAGGCAGCTGTCACGGTCAGTGGCGATGTACGCAGCCCCGGCACCTACGACGTAAAACCAGGGGCGCGCTTGCAGGACCTTATTCGCGTGGCGCAACCGAATGCCGAAAGCTACTGGTTGGGCGCCGCGTGGTTGCACCAGTCGTTGATGGATCAGCAGGCGCGTTTGAAGGCAGGGGTTTTGTTCGATTTGAAACTGCTGCAACGGGGAGCCTTGCTGGATGACCGGCGCTCGCTTGCGGACTTGAGTGCGCGTCTGTACCGGCAGGTCGAGCAGTTGCCGGTCACCGGCCGCCAGGTGGCGCTGCTGGACCCGATCGCCGTGGAGGCAGGGTTCGCGCGCAACGCGTTGCTCGATGACGGTGACCAACTTGTTTACCCCGAAAGACCGTCCACCGTGGAGGTGCTCGGGGCCGTTGCGCAGCCCTGTGATGTGCCGTACCGCGCCATGCAGGAGGTCCGGGATTATGTTCGCGACTGCACCGTCCTCGGCGACGCCGAGCGCGATGACCTGTGGCTGATCCAGCCCGACGGCCAGGTGCGACGGGTGGGCGTGGCGGCCTGGAATCGGGAGGAGGGCGTCGTGGCCGCGCCCGGCAGCCGGATCCTGGTGCCGGTGCGCAGCGATGACCTTGAGACGCCGACCCCTGATCTCAACCAACAACTGGCCGAGTTTTTTGCCACTCAACCGTTGGCTGAGGTGAGCCCTTGAATTTGCGTTTTGCTGCTGTATTGCTTTTGCCCTGCGGACTGGTTCACGGAGAACCCCGCTACACCCAAAATGATTTTGGCGGCGTGGGCCTGCTCCAGACCCCCACCGCACGCATGGCGCCGGTGGGTGAGTTGAGCGCCAACGCCAACCGCACCGATCCCTACTCGCGCTACAGTTTTTCCTTGCAGCCGTTCGACTGGCTGGAGGGCTCGTTTCGTTACACCGCCATCAGCAACCGCAAGTACGGCGCCGAGGCGTTGAGCGGAAGCCAGAGCTTCAAAGACAAGGCCATCGACTTCAAGGCGCGGCTCTGGGAGGAAAGCCACTGGGCGCCCCAACTGGCCTTCGGCGCCCGGGACATTGGTGGTACAGGCTTGTTTTCCAGCGAATATTTTGTCGCCAACAAGCGTTATGGCAACCTGGATTTCAGCCTTGGTATTGCCTGGGGCTACCTGGGTAATCGGGGCGATTTCGGCAACCCGCTGTCGGTGTTCGGCAGCAAGTTCAACGACCGGCCAAAGAGCACTGCGGTCGTCGCCAGGGCAGGGGATGTGAACTCCAATGCCTACTTCAGGGGGCGTCCTTCGTTGTTTGGCGGGATTGCCTATCAAACGCCCTGGGAACCCCTGAGCCTGAAACTCGAATACGAAGGCAACGACTACAAGCACGAGCCGTTGGACAACCCGATCAAGCAGGACTCGCCGGTGAATATCGGCGTGGTCTACAAGCTGGCCGACAGCGTCGATCTGAGCGCGGCCTGGGAGCGCGGAAATACCGCGATGTTTGGCATCACCCTGCACACCAACTTTGTCAGCCGCAAGGCGCCGGTGAAGACTTACGACCCTCCCGCCGAACCGTTGCCGACGCGCATGCCGACGACCCCGGCTGACCAGGTTAACTGGGCCAATGTATCCGATCGTTTACAGCAGAATGCCGGCTACAAAGTGGAACGTATTGCCCAGCGCGGTTCCGAGCTGATGGTGTATGGCGAGCAACAACGCTACTTCTATTCAGCCAAGGCCGTGGGGCGCGCCAGCCGGATTCTCGACAACAGCGTCAATCAGGATATCGATTGGTTCACCCTGGTGAATAAGCGCTATGACATGCCCATCGAAGAAACCAGCGTGCCTCGCGACACGTTCCGCGCGGTGGTCAACAACGATCAGCCGTTGAAGGACCTGCACCGTACCACCGAGGTCAACCCGGCGATTGCCCACCGGGAAACCACGCTCTACACCGGTCAACGTCAGCCGTTCAGCTACGGGCTCGGCCTGGGTTATAAACAGAACATCGGCGGCCCCGACGGGTTGCTCTATCAGTTCACCGCCGACGCCGACGCGGAGTACCGTTTTACCCGCAACACCTGGTGGAGCGGCTTGCTCAGCGCCAACCTGCTGAACAACTACGACAAGTTCAGCTACGACGCGCCAAGCGGATTGCCGCGGGTGCGCACCGACCTGCGCCAGTACATGACGACGTCCGATGTGACGATGCCGACGTTCCAGTTCAACCATGCGGCGCGGCTGGATCGCGACCTGTATGGCATGGTCTACGGCGGTTACCTGGAGTCGATGTACGCCGGGGTGGGCGGCGAGATGCTGTTCCGGCCGGCGGGCAAACACTGGTCGGTGGGTGCGGACCTGAACTTCGTGCGCCAGCGTGATTTCAATCAGGGCTTCGGCCTGCGGGATTACCAGACCATCACCGGGCATGTCACCAGCTACACGCAGCTGCCGTATGACACCTTGGCCGCCGTCAGTGTGGGGCGTTACCTGGCACGGGACTGGGGCACCACTGTCGACATCTCCCGGCAGTTCAAGAACGGCGTGAAGTTTGGTGGCTGGGTTACGCTGACCACGGCTTCGAAGGAAGAATACGGCGAGGGCAGCTTCGACAAGGGCATCTACATTTCCGTCCCGTTCGACGAGCTGATGAGCACCTCGACCATGCGTCGCGCCAACGTCGTATGGGCACCCCTGACCCGGGATGGCGGCGCACGCCTGAACCGCGGGTACTCACTGCAGACCATGACCGACGGGCGTGACAGCGAGCTGTTCTACAACAACTTCGAGAAGATCACTGAGTGATGTAGCGGCGTCTGCCGACAAGGTAACTCACGGCCCGGTGCTCAATGCGCCGGGCGGTGAGCAAGCCGCAACAGTAAAGCGCCAGGTGCAATGCCGGCGCGCGACACTTCCCCGATATTCCTCTCTGATTTCAATACGACTGGCTTAGGCCTGGATGCCCAGGCGTTGCTGTGGGCGTTAGCTTTGCGCCGGGCGGGGATGATGAGGGGGCGGTGAGGACAACGCCCCTAAGGGCGTGTGGTGCCCCGCGCCGCCGGTAGGGCGGTGCGGGGAAGGGAGGGTCAGTAGATGTCTTTGGAGAGGAGGGTAAACGGCGTCTTGAACAGGATCTTGATGTCCAGCCACAGCGACCAGTTGTTGATGTAACGCAGGTCGATATCGACGCGTTGCTGCATCTTCTCCAGGGTCTCGGTTTCGCCCCGGCAGCCGTTGACTTGCGCCAGGCCGGTGATGCCGGGCTTGATGCGATGCCGCGCCATGTACGCGCGAATCTTGCCCGAGTAATAGTCATTGTGGGCCACCGCATGGGGGCGTGGTCCCACCAGTGCCATGTGCCCTTGCAGCACGTTGAACAGCTGCGGCAATTCGTCGATGGAGGTACGGCGGATAAAGCGACCTACGGGGGTTATGCGTGAGTCGTTGCGGCTGGCCTGGCGCACTTCCTGATCGTCATGCACGCGCATCGAGCGAAACTTCCAGACCTTGATCACCTCGCCATTCCAACCGTGACGGTCCTGCTTGAAAATCACCGGGCCGGGGGAGGTCAGCTTGATCAGCAGGGCGAACAGCAACAACAACGGGCTGAGCACCACAATCGCCAACAGCGCCAGGCTTTTGTCGAGCAGCGACTTGCTCAGCGCCGCCGTGGGGCGACTGGTCAACGGGCTCTCATTGAGGAAGATCGCGGGCAAGCCATCCACCTCGGCCACGCTGTGATTGAGCAGCAGCATGTTGTTGAGGTCGGGCACCCAAATCACGTCCACGCTGATCTCCAGCAGGTTGAGGTACAGCGCCTCGATGTGCGTCGCTTCCTGAAGCGAGTGAGTGATGTACAGGCGGCGTATTCCGTGCTTTCGGATCAACGAGGGAAGGTCGGGCAAGTCGCCGAGAATCTGCGGTTGAGTGCTGTCCTGAGGTGAAGCGGTGCCGGGACCGACGAGGCCGACTAAGGGTGAGCGTTTTTGCTTGGCGAGAGTGTTGGCCAAGTCGGTTGCTAGTTTACCTGTACCAATAATCAGCGATTTCTGGCGCTCGTGAAGTTGCCGATGGTAGTACCTGGACAGACTGTGAATCGGAATGTAGCAAAGTGCTAGTATCGGATAGCTGACAGCTGCCCAGAGTAGCAGGATCTCCAAGGGAAACAGCGAGCTGGCATTACAGGCAATGCCAACCGCCGATAATATGCCCAAGGTTAATAACCAGCCGGTAAATAACCGTCCCAGCCCAACAAAAAAATCATCTTTTTTGCTATAGACGTCACATAACATGTAAGCGGGGATAGATGCCAGTATTGTAATGGCCGCCAATATCCGGTAGTGGGATTCCAATTGTCCGGTCTTGAACAGTGCCAGTGAAAACAAAAGTACAACGACCACACTCAAGGCAATAGCCCACTGCCCCCAAAAGGTAAGGCCCTTGGGTGTAAGATTACGGTGCATCCTTCTGTTATTAAGCATACTTCTGCTCCCTGTGGTATCCACTCACGTGCTGGCAGGTTAAAGCGAGGCGTGGTTTTAATGACTATCAAATGGCAGGCGCACGCGTAGGCGTGCGTATTGATAGTAATGAATGGCAGGGAGCAATGGCTGACGACTTATAACGCGGTCTTGTTGTTATAAAATGGCAGATATAACGAGGTTTTTAATAGGCAGGGTGAATTGTAATTTTTATGAAATAATTATTGTTCGACGACGTTATTGCGATTGCTCAACGGACTTTTTATTTTTTGTGTGAGGCAATAACCGCGATTGCGCACCGCCCGGAACAGGCGCTCGCCATCGTTGACGCGTTTGAACTTGTCCTGCAGGCGGCTAAGGCACATTTCAAGCCCGCGATACAGGTCGGGTTCGCGCCCGATGTTGCGAATAAGTTCTTCCTTGCTCACCACACGCTCCTCATGGTGCAGCATCTTTTTAATCAGCGCCGACTCAATAGTGGTCAACGAAATGCGCAGCCCGCCTTTGACCAGCGCCCGGTCTTGCTGGGTAAGTAGCCAGACATCGGGGGTGCGCAAGGCGGGTGTTGCATTACCAGTTTCCGCCGTGGTGTTATTAAAGTTCGGGTGCGGAATATCTGATTTTAGTGCGGTGATTTTCGGGTTTTTCGAGGCGTCGTAAAGTTTTCGGGTCAGTCGGTTATTGGCCTCGTAGAGTCTTTTGGCGGCCACATAGTTGCTGAGCCAGAGATTGAAATTTTGCTCGCTGTTAACGGCATAGGCGCTGGTCGAAGTGTCCAGTGTTTTTTCTGCAGTTTCGATCAATGGCCCGCTGTCGACGTCGTAATGTAAAAATGCCACATTCGGCGTGAAATCGTGCAGTGCGATTGACGGGTATGTCGATGTAAATGTGTGTTTCTTGAGAGAACTCATGGCATTCACCGATTCCAGGAAAGTACGGGGGGTCATAAACTATCAGCAGGGGAAAAGTAGGGGCCCTGAAAATAGTCAAAAGGCAAGCGTCTGGCGAGAAGTGCGCTGTCGGCGTGCTCGACGTTGTCGGCGATAAACGAGACCCGGGTGGTGCTCATCACCCCCAGCATCTGGTCGTAAAGCCGGTCGAACAGGCCCGAACGCGTGTTCAGACTGAGCCTGAGGGCCGAGTCTGGAAAGGGCATTTTTATATAGTCATAAAGACTCAAGTCGATCAGCAGGTCGGTGTTTTTTGTATCTAATGTGTAATTGTTATAGGCAAGTTTCAGGCTGCTTCGGTCTTTCAGGCTATAGAGCTGGCGGATCATGTTCCGGCGCTCCACCGGGCCTGGCAGAGTGTCGAGTGTGTTTTCAACACTGACAATGAGTTGTTGTTTGTGTTTTTCCAGCGCGTTTGACGTGCTGATAATTTCGGTGAGCAGGTCCTCATTCATCAATAATGACTGCTCTATTCGGAAAAACTTGTGGAGGCCCGGGCCTTTATCCACACGCAAACGTTTTCCTTTTTGAACGAACGAATTGGGCTGGGTGTATCGCAGTGCTTCACTGTAGGCGTCTTTAAGTTGTTCAGAGTAAAAGGGACACGAATCAGCGGGCAGGCTGCGTAGAGCATGCTCGGTATGAACCCGGATCTCACTACCCCATAGCGTACAACTTCGTTCAAGTATCGCTTGTCGTGAAAATGTAAAGTCGACTGACTCTGCAAGCAATTGAGTTCCGCTATTCACGGTTCGGCCGCTCCCTGACGGGTTGAATATGATTAACCGAAGCCAGCCCTCTGCTTAGTTTGTAGCCGTAACCCCGGATACTTTGAATAATATTACTTCCATAGTGCGACTTGATTTTGCCGCGCAAACGGCTAATTGATTTTTCGAGCGCCCTGGAATCATAAAAACGCGCGTTAAGTCCCATCACCACGGCAATTTCATCGTGGCTGAGCAACCGGTTATGAATCAGCGCTTCAAGCACTTTCATTTCAACGAAGGAGACTTCGAGCTTCTTGCCTCCTCCGTAGATGCACATGCGGTCTTGGTCCAGTAGCAAATCAGTATTACTTAGCCAGTACGTCTCGCTGAGAAACGCGGCAAACAGGGCGAGTTTTTTCTCGGGCGAGCTCTCGACCACCTTTATGCAGTAATCGGCCCCCGCGAGATAATATTTGGTTTTGCTTAATGTAGTGGCGAAGGTGACAACCAGGAAAATCGTGCTGCCAGGATTTTCGGATCTGGTTTTTTTAATGATGTCCAGCGTTTGGGTGCTGGCAGAGGGGGTGTCGATCTCTATGATGATGGCACGGTAATGTCCATGGCTTTCATAGGGACCAATTAGTTGGCCGTAGGAGCGTGTATCGACTTTTAGATTTTTCGGTACAGTACGAACTATAAGCTCGCTGAAGTCCTCGGATTTCGATGGGGTCCGTGCAATAGCGAGGACGTTGGAAAAATGCATCACGTTGCTCCCTTTTCCGGCATGCGAGGCCGTCAATTCAATCGCTGCAGGCGTTTAGATGTTAATCGAATTGAATACGCCAAAACGTGACAAATTTTAACATTCGCCACGTTATTTGCAGGGGGTAAGGCGGATTTCAGGCGGGTGTTGAAAGCGGATTTCTGGGCGGGAGTACTCATATGCTAGTGCAAATTTTTTAGTGTGCGATAAGTATTTTAGGCGGGTTGATATTTTTTGGCTGAAATGATTTAACCCTTCTAGTCCTTAAGCTCTAAAACGCTTATACGTGACTATTTATAATAATCCAGCAAGGCAATAGCGGGCGTTGAGTGCTGGGAGATGCTCGCGCGGTCGGCCAGGTAGCGCGCCGGAGGTTGGCCGATGGCCTTGCGGAACATGGTGATGAAGCCGCTGGCGTTTTCATAGCCGAGGTCCAGCGCTACCGTCTGCACACTTTCGCCTTTCGCCAGGCGCTGCAGTGACAGGATCACATGCAACTGTCGGCGCCAGCGGCCGAAACTCAGGCCGATCTCTTCCAGCAACAGCCGGGTCATGCTGCGTTCGCTCATGCCGATGCGCACCGCCCATTCGCCCAGGGTGGCTTTGTCGCTGGGGTTGGCCAGCAAACTGTCGGCCAAGCGCCGCAGCCGAATGTCCCGTGGCATGGGCAAGTGCAGGGCCTCGATCGGCGCCAGCGCCAGTTCGTCCAGCAGGGTGGCCACCAATCGGCCCTGTGCACCCTCGGTGTTGTACAGCGGCGGGAAGCTGACAGCCTTGCTGATCAATTCGTGTAACAGCGGCGATACCGCCAGCGTGCAGCATTGCCGTGGCAGGGCGCCGGCAGCGTCTGGGTCGACCAGCAGGCAGTACACATCTGCTGCACCGGAACCGCGTGCGGCATGGGAAAGGCCGCCGGGAATCCATAGTGCGCACTGGGGGGGCACGATCCAGATACCTTGTTCGATGACGCAATGAATCACCCCGCGCAAGGTGTACATCAACTGGCCTTTGCGGTGCTGGTGCGGCGCGTGCTCCCAACTGGCGGAGGTGCTCGAGGCGCTCACCGCGACTACAGCACGGGGAATCGCATCGGCAAGGGCCGGGCGCAACGGGTCACGGGTTTCGAGGCGATGGTTGTACATGGCGGGGACGGGTCTTGGCTGGAATGCGAAACATTCTGGCTATTCTGTGCAATGGCGTCCAGTGATGGCATGACTATTATGAGAAACATTCTCGTTAAAGGTGCTTCCCATGCAACTCGACAGTTCTACATTCCCGGTGGTGAAAATCGTTTTCGACGCCCCCAGCGACACGCCACCGCAAGACACCTTTGTGGCGTTCGAGGCGTTGTTGCAGCGCGAAGAACCCTTCGTACTGCTGCATGAAAAGGCCGTGGACGAAAGCACTCACGAGCACTCCCACGAAGAACGCAAACACGCTTCTATCTGGATGAAGAAGAACAAGGTGGCCCTGCGTGCTTTCGTCAAAGGCATGATTCAGGTGGAGCCCAGCGCGGCCAAGCGCCTGGCGCTCAAGCCGTTTGCGGTGATGTTTGGCAAGGCGTGGGGCTACCCGTTACTGGTAGTCGAATCCACGGATCAGGCTTGGGCACTGGCGCGGGACGTGCTGGATACCCAGGTGTCGGACGTGGCGCACTATTGAGTCTTTGGCGCTGCCGTGCTGCCACGCAAGGTGAGCTCGAATGGCAATACCACCTGGCGTTCTGGCAGTGGCGTTTTCTCGATCAGGGCGATGAGCATCTCGACCGCCTTGCGCCCAAAGGTTTCGGCAGGCTGGGCAATGGTGGTCAGCGGCGGGTCGCAGTAGGCGGCGAAGGGGATGTCATCAAAGCCCACCAGGGAAATATCCTGGGGCACGCGCAGGCCCTGTTGCTTGATGCGCTTCAAGGCACCGATGGCCATTTCGTCGTTTTCGCAGAACAGCGCGGTGGGGCGTTCGGCCAGGTCGAGCATGTTGCCTGCACCCTCGAAACCGGCGTGCAAAGTGAAGTCGCCGTGGCAGATGAGTGCCGGGTCGCGGGGGATGCCTGCGGCGTGCAAGGCGTCTTCATAACCGGCCACGCGGTCTTGGGTCAGTGGGCTGCTTTTCGGGCCTTTGATCAAGCCGATGCGGCGGTGGCCGAGGTCGATCAAATGCTGGGTCATGGCCATAGCCGCGCCGCGGTTGTCGAGGCTGATGGTGGGATGACGGCCGTTCTGGATCACTTCGCAGGCGTTCACTAGCGGTGGTGATTCGCTGCAATCGCTGAAAGGGTCGGATGCGCGCAACTGAATCACCCCATCGGCCTGATGGGCGTGGACCAGTTCGGCGAACTGCTTTTCGATTTCAGCCTGGCCCCGGGTGTCGCACAACAGCAACCGATAGCCCGACGCCTGCGCCGCTTGCTGTGCGCCGCTGATCACCCGGGCGAAAAACGTGTTGGCAATCGCCGGTACCAGAATCACCAGGTTGCCGGTGCGCCGCGAGCGAAATTGCACCGCCATGCGGTTCGGCCGGTAGCCGGTCTGTTCCACGGCGGCGTTGACCTTGTCCCGGGTCTCGGGGAGCACGCGTTCAGGGCTGGCCAGGGTCCGTGACACGGTGGCCACCGAAACCCCGGCCAGGCGGGCGACTTCGCGAATATTGGACAAGACAACCTCGTTATCAGAGCAGCAGCCGGCAAGTTTACCGCAGTCGGGGTTTGACACCGTGAGCAACTGGGCCTAAATTTCCGGCACGATGTAACCGGTTACATCATGGCCGGTAATGACCCAAAAAGAGAAGACTTGCGATGACGGCTGCTGTGCAAAAAATAAGAATGGGCTTTGTTGGCGGCGGCGAAGGCGCCTTCATCGGCCAGGCCCACCGCCAGGCGGCGGGGCTGGATGGATGCTTTGAACTGGTGTGCGGTGCCTTCAGTCGCCAGGCCGAGAACAATCGCAACACCGGCAATGCGCTGGGCTTGCCTGCGTCCCGCTGCTACAGCGACTGGCAACAGATGCTGGCCGCCGAACAGGCGCTCCCGGCCGGGCAGCGCATGCAACTGCTGGTGATCGTTACCCCCAATCATCTGCACGCACCCATCGCGACCCAGGCGTTGCAGGCCGGCTTCCATGTGTTCAGCGAGAAGCCTGCGGCATTGAACCTTGCCGAAGTGCAGGCGCTGGCAGAAGTCGTCAAAAATAGCGCCGGGCTTTACGGACTGGCACACACTTACCTGGGCTACCCGATGGTGTGGCAGGCCCGCGACATGGTGCGCAATGGCGTCATCGGCGCACTGCGCAAAGTGATCGTCGAGTACCCACAAGGCTGGCTCAGCCAGGACGTGGCCGGGCAGGGCAGCAAACAGGCTGAGTGGCGTGGCCGGCCCGAGCTGTCGGGGCTCGGCGGCTGCATCGGCGACATCGGCACCCACGCGTTTTCCCTGGCCGAGTTCATCGCCGACCAACCGATCGAACAGCTTTGCGCCAGCCTGGGCATCCACGTACCCGGCCGGCAACTGGATGACGATGCCGCCATGCTGTTCAAGATGGCCTCCGGTGCGAGCGGCGTGCTGATCGCCAGCCAAGTGTGTGCCGGTGAAGAGAACCCGCTGAAGATCCGCCTCTATGGCGACAAAGGTGGCCTGGAATGGCGCCAGGAAGAACCCGCCAGCCTGATCCATCGCTCCCTCGATCAACCCCTGCGCGTCCTGCGTTCCGGCGTCGGCCAGCCCTGGCTGTGCGACGCGGCACTGCAACGCATGCGCCTGCCTGCCGGGCATCCCGAGGGTTACCTCGAAGCCATGGCCAACCTCTACCGCGACTTTGCCACGGCCATTCGCCAAGGCACCGCGGCCGCTGGCGTGCCCGGCATCGAAGTCGGCGTACGCGGCATGGCCTTTATCGAAGCCGTGATCAGCAACCATCGCGGCGACGCGAAGTGGACCACCTTGGCAGCCCACTCATGAAGGAGATTACAAACATGCGCGGCCCCGGCATTTTTCTCGCCCAGTTCATCTCGGACGAAGCACCTTTCGACACCCTGGCCAACATCGCCCAATGGGCAGCATCCCAGGGCTACAAGGCGATCCAACTGCCGACCCTCGGCACTCGCTATATCGACTTGGCCCGCGCCGCCGAAAGCCAAGCCTACTGCGACGAACTCAAGGCAACCTGTGCCAACGCCGGTGTCGAAATCAGCGAGCTGTCGACCCACCTGCAAGGCCAGCTCGTGGCGGTTCACCCAGCGTTCGATACGCTGTTCGACGACTTCGCCCCGGCCTATCTGCGAGGCCAGCCCCAGGCACGTACCGAGTGGGCCATCGAGCAATTGAAACTCGCCGCCCGCGCCAGCCAGCGCCTTGGTTTAAAGGCCCATGCGACCTTCTCCGGCGCGTTGCTCTGGCCTTACATTTACCCCTGGCCACAACGCCCCAGCGGCCTGGTGGAACAAGGCTTCGCTGAGTTGGCCAAGCGCTGGCTGCCGATCCTCGACTGCTTCGAAGCCGCCGGCGTCGACCTCTGCTACGAAATCCATCCCGGCGAAGACCTGCACGACGGCGCCTCCTTTGAACGCTTCCTCGACGCCGTCGATCACCATCCCCGCGCCAACATTCTCTACGACCCCAGCCACCTGCTGTTGCAGCAAATGGACTACCTGGGCTTTATCGACCGTTACCACGCGCGCATCCGCATGTTCCACGTCAAGGATGCTGAGTTCCGCCCCGATGCACGTTCCGGTGTCTACGGAGGCTATCAAGGATGGGTCGACCGTCCCGGTCGCTTCCGCTCGCTGGGCGACGGCCAGATCGACTTCAAATCGATCTTCAGCAAGCTCACCCAGTACGACTTCAGCGGCTGGGCCGTGCTGGAGTGGGAGTGCTGCCTGAAGGATGCGCAACAAGGCGCGGCAGAAGGGGCGACGTTCATCCAGCAGCACATGATCCGCAAGACCAAAAAGGCATTCGACGACTTCGCCGGCGTGACGTCCGACGAGCACTCCAACCGACGGCTACTGGGCCTGCCCGATGCCTGAACACCGCTTCTGACCCAAAATAACAATAAAACGGTGACCCCAATGAAAGCGCGACTGAGCGTCATGATGTTCCTGCAATTCTTTATCTGGGGCGGCTGGTTCGTCACCCTCGGCACTTTCCTCGCCAGCAACCTGGGGGCCAGTGGCGGGCAAATCGGCATGGCGTTTTCCACCCAGTCGTGGGGCGCGATCATCGCGCCGTTTATCATCGGCCTGATCGCCGACCGTTACTTCAATGCCGAGCGCATCCTGGCCGTGCTGCACCTGATCGGCGCAGTGCTGCTCTACCAGCTGTACCGCGCGCCGGACTTCATCGGGTTTTACCCTTACGTGCTCGCGTACATGGTCATCTACATGCCAACCCTGGCGCTGGTGAACTCGGTGGCCTTCCGGCAAATGAGCGACCCGGCGCAGGAGTTTTCGCGCATCCGCGTGTGGGGCACCTTGGGCTGGATCGTCGCGGGGTTGGTGATCAGTTTTGTATTCGCCTGGGATTCCCAGCAGTCGATCACCACGGGCGCGTTGCGCAACACGTTCCTGATGTCCGCCATCGCGTCACTGGTGCTGGGTTTCTACAGCTTCACCTTACCGCGTACTGCACCGTTGAAAGCCGAGGCGGGCAGTGGCGACATCAAGCAACTGCTGGGGCTGGATGCGCTGGGCTTGCTCAAGGATCGCAGCTACCTGGTGTTCTTCATCGCCTCGATCCTGATCTGCATTCCCCTGGCGTTTTACTACCAGAACGCCAACCCGTTTCTCGCGGAAATCGGCGTGACCAACCCAACGGCGAAGATGGCCATCGGGCAGGTGTCCGAAGTACTGTTCATGTTGCTGTTGCCGCTGTTTATCCAGCGCTTCGGCATCAAGATCGCGCTGCTGGTCGGCATGCTGGCCTGGGCGCTGCGCTATGCGCTGTTCGCCTACGGCAACAACGGCGAACTGGCGTTCATGCTGTTTACCGGGATTGCGCTGCATGGCATCTGCTATGACTTCTTTTTCGTTTCGGGGCAGATTTACACCGATGCGAAAGCACCGGAACGCTTCAGGAGTTCGGCCCAGGGGCTGATTACCCTGGCGACTTATGGCGTGGGGATGTTGATTGGATTCTGGGTGGCGGGGCAGGTGACCGACCACTATCTAGCGGCAGGGGGCAGCCATGACTGGCGCAGCATCTGGCTGTTCCCGGCAGGGTTTGCGTTGTTGATATTTTTTTGTTTTTCGGTGGCGTTCAAGGGGCGGGAGAAGGTGTGACAGGCGCTGCAGGTGCGCCGGCGGAGCCAACTTTCTGGTAACGTCGGTGCCCCAATCACCTGTCCGGAGTAGATGCCAATGGCGTATGAGATCCACATCAAGAGAGCCGAAAGCAGCACAATCTCGCCTGAAGAATGGCATTCGTTTTGTGCGAATGACCCATCGATGAACCTCGAAAGTGAGACAGTCGGTGTTAATCCCAAGACCGGTGAAACCGTTACCATCAGTGGTAATAACACAGCGTTCTGGACCTCTCCGGTGACGCAGCAGCAGTACTACTTCGATTACCGTCGCGGCTCGATAGCATTTGTCTACAGCGATGAGACCCTTGAAAAAGCCAGGGAAATAGCCCGCGCCTTCTCTGCCAATATTCGGGGCGACGAAGGCGAGGCCTATTAACTCAAGGGTTGGCAGGCCTGCCTGGGCCCGTTGTTTCAGGTATCCTCCGCGCCCCGCTCAACAACTATTCCCATACCATGCCAGAACAAAACATGCAGGCCCTCCTGGAGTCGATCCTCGACGAAGTTCGTCCACTGATCGGCCTCGGCAAGGTCGCCGACTACATCCCCGCACTGGCCGACGTACCGGCGCAGCAGCTGGGCATTGCCGTGTATGGCAATGACGGCTCGTTCTATTGCGCGGGCGATGCTCACACGCTGTTCTCCGTGCAGAGCATCTCCAAAGTGTTCAGCCTGGTGCAGGCCATCGACCATGGCGGCGAAAGTATCTGGGAGCGCCTGGGCCACGAACCGTCGGGGCAGCCGTTCAACTCCATGGTGCAGCTGGAGTTTGAGCGCGGGCGGCCACGTAACCCGTTTATCAACGCCGGGGCATTGGTGATCTGCGACATCAACCAATCGCGCTTTGCTGTACCGATCCTGTCCATGCGCGACTTCGTGCGGCGGCTGTCGGGCAACCCGCAGATCCTGGTCAACAGCGTCGTGGCTGAATCCGAAGCCCAGCACGGTGCGCGCAATGCGGCGATGGCATACCTGATGAAGTCGTTCGGCAACTTCCACAATGATGTGGATGCGGTGCTGCACAGCTACTTCAACTACTGCGCGTTGCAGATGAGCTGCCTGGATTTGGCCAAGGCGTTTTGCTTTCTGGCGAATGAAGGCGTGTGCACTCACAGCGGCGAGCAGATTCTGACGGCGCGCCAGACCAAGCAAGTGAACTCGATTATGGCCACCAGCGGGCTCTATGACGAGGCGGGGAATTTTGCTTATCGCGTTGGCTTGCCAGGCAAGAGCGGGGTAGGCGGCGGGATACTCGCGGTGGTGCCGGGGCAGTTTACGGTGTGCGTGTGGTCGCCGGAGTTGAATGCGGCGGGGAATTCCCTGGCGGGGATGAAGGCGTTGGAGTTGTTGAGCGAGCGGATTGGGTGGTCGGTGTTCTAGGGCTTGATCGCTCCCACGCTTTGCGTAGGAGCGCTGGCCTAAGTTTTAGGCACTTGGGTGGGTCACATTCAGTGCCTTGTCGACCAGCAATTGAACGCCTTCGATCATGCGGCAGATGCCCAGCGCCACATTGCGTTGGGCTCCGTCGACTTCAAAGGCCAAGTGGGTGGCGATATCGCTGATGGAGGCCAGGTCCTGGGACGCGTTGACCAGCAGGGTTTCCGTGCCCAGGTCGGCGCGCACGGTGAAGAGCCCATCGGTAGGTTCGGGTATCGGTTTGCCGGGATTGAGGTAGTGGTTGATCGCGCGATAGGCCACTTCGTGCAGTGTGCTGGTGTCGAAGTCTGAATGGCCAGGGGGATTGGGGCTGTCTTTAATCATGGTGAAACTCCAAGGGAAGTGGAGCTGTCACGATTCGCGGTCAAACGAATTAGGGTGGCAGCTATACGCGGGTTGACCGACCGGTCCCAAGGAAACCCGGCATACCCGAAGGTATCCCGCGTACAGCTGCCGCGACACGATACAACAGGCGTGAAAAAAACGCCTGAGTCGATGTTGGCACAGGTGTACTTGGGAAGGCGGACGGTCAAATCCGGTCGCTGAATTGGCAGCGACGGCGAAGGTTAATCAGCCCCCGTCCGACCGACAACCTGAAACAGCTGCCGGAAAAATCCGAGAGCGGTTTCTTCCCGAACTTCATCTGTCGCCAGCCGCGCGGTCAGGTCTGCTGCTGATACTATCGACGCAATCACCCATCAGTCAGAGACGGTCCATGTTGCCCAATCGTGTCGTCCAGACCGCCGCCAAGTCGGTGCTGCAGCAGCTCGTTACGCGAATCACGCCACAGTCAACTGAAGCCTCCATCGCCGAAATGGCGACGCAGATGCTCGCGGATTCCGGCTATCCGGAGACCTGGTATTACGACTGCCCGGCCTTCGTGTTGCTGGGTTCGCGCAGTATGCTTTCGGTGTCGGGGCGCGACTATCGGCCCAGTGACGAAGCGGTTGGTTTGCACAGTCTGATCACGGTGGATTTAAGCCCAAGAGCGGGCAATGTATGGGGCGACTGCGCCCGCTCTTTCTACGTGGAGGAAGGCGTGTGCCGGGCGGTGCCGACGGGTGCGGAGTTCAGCAGGGGCTATGAAGTCGAGCACCAGCTACACGCGATGATGCGCACATTCGCCCGGCCTGAAACCACGTTCAACGACCTCCACGCATTCGCCAATGACCTGATCGCATCCGAAGGTTTCGAGAACCTCGATTTCGCTGGCAACGTCGGTCATAGCATCTGCGAACAGCGTGACCAAAGGCTCTACATCGAAGCGGGCAATCACCGGCGTCTTGAAGAGGTGGCGTGCTTTACCTTTGAGCCGCATATTCGCGAGCGAGGTGGTCGCTGGGGGTATAAGCACGAGAATATCTATTTCTTCGGCGACGAGGGTGAGGTCTGCGAGCTTTGACGATGGCGCAGGTCTCCTGAGGAGACGCGGCGCCTTCGAGTTTTTCGCGAGCAAGCTCGCTCCTACAGGGAGAGGCGATCGAGCAAGCTGTACCACGCCACGCCCGCGCCAATGTAGAACCGCTGCAACCCATGCAAGGGTAGTCGCTGCAGCGGAGTTACCGGATAAGAAAAATCCGAACGGCTGTCACACAAGCGTCCCGCCAGTTGCTGGCCCAGGCTGGTACACAACGCAATCCCGCGCCCGTTGCAGCCCAGCGCCAGGGTCAAGCCGGGCGCGGGTTCGTGGACGTGGGGCATAAAGTCCCGGGTGATCGCGATCCGTCCTGCCCAGCGGTACTCGAAGTCCAGCTTGCCCAGCTGCGGAAACAACAACGCCAGGGAGCGTTCCAGGTGCGCAAAATCCGCTGGCCCCGTGGGATCTTCGAACAATCCGCGCCCGCCCATCAGCAAGCGACCATGGGCATCCTTGCGAAAGTACAGCAGCAGCCGTTGGGCGGTCGAGACGGTTTCCTGCCCGGGCAAAATGCTCTCTGCCGCAGTGCCGCTCAAGGGGCGGGTGGCGACGATAAAGCTGTTGGCCGCGAGCACACTCTGGGCCATGCCGGGCCACAAGTCGCCGCTGTAGCCGTTGGTGGCCAGCACCACTTGGCCGGCAGACACCTGCGCGCCGCTGGCGGTTTGCAACTTCCAGCCAGCCCCCGCCTGTTGCATCGCGGTCACGGCGCTTTGCCCGTGGATGCGTACGCCCGCCGCCTGCGCTGCACGCACCAAGCCGAGCGCATAGGCCAGGGGCTGGATGGCGCCAGCACGGCCATCCAGCCAGCCACCGGCAAACGCCTGGCTGCCCATGCGGGCGGACACCGCGCGGGCATCCAGGCGCTGCACCGGCACTCCGCGACGCTCCCATTGTTCGGCGCGAGCATGCAGGCCCGCCACGCCTTTTTCGGAATAGGAAACCTGCATCCAGCCCTTGCGCGTGGGAGCGCAGTCAATGCCATGGCGCTGGATAAGGTTGAACACCAGGTCCGCCGAGTTGGACACGGTATGGATCAGCGGCTCGGCACGCTCGGCACCGTACATCTGCACCAGTTGATCCGGGTCGTATTTGAGCGTCGGATTGACCTGCCCGCCATTGCGCCCGGACGCGCCCCAGCCAGGTTCGTTGGCTTCCAGCACGCACACGCTCACGCCGCGCTCCGCCAGGTGCAGGGCCGTGGACAAGCCGGTGTACCCGGCGCCGACGATGGCCACGTCCACCTTTAATGACTCAGCCAGCGCGGGTGTCGGCGGTGCAGCGGGCGCGGTCGCGGCCCAGAGTGACTTCATGACAGGCTCCGGGTGTTGGCGGTGGGGTGCAGCACGCGGCGCAGGAAGTCCTGGGTACGTGGTTGTTGCGGGTTGCCCAGCACCTGTTCGGCCGGCCCGCTCTCCACGATGTAGCCGCCGTGCAGGAAGCACACGCGGTCGGCCACTTCCCGGGCAAAGCCCATTTCGTGGGTCACCACGATCATGGTCATGCCTTCGTCGGCCAGGGTGCGCATCACCTCCAGCACATCGCCCACCAGTTCCGGGTCAAGGGCCGAAGTGGGTTCGTCGAACAGCATGGCGTCGGGCTTCATCGCCAGTGCGCGGGCGATGGCCACCCGTTGTTGCTGGCCGCCGGAGAGTTGTTCCGGGTAGGCATCGGCCTTGGCTGACAGGCCGACTTTATCCAGCAGCGCCAGGGCTTCTTCGCGAGCCTGTTTCAGCGGTTCGCCTTTGACGTACACCGGGCCTTCCATCACGTTTTCCAGCACGGTGCGGTGGGGGAACAGGTTGAAACGCTGGAACACCATGCCCATACGGCTGCGCAATGCGTGCACGGTCTTGCTGCTGCGCTGCACGGTTTCACCGAATACGCTAATGGTGCCGCCGTCGTAGGCTTCCAGAGCGTTGATGCAGCGCAACAGGGTGGACTTGCCCGAGCCGGACGGGCCGATCAGGCACACCACTTCGCCCTTGGCTACGTCCAGGTCGACGCCGTGCAGCACGCGATGGGTGCCGTAGTGTTTTTGCAGTTGGCGAATCTCGATCATGCTTTTTTCCTCCGGCCCAGGTGCTGTTCCATGCGGCGCAGGCCATACACCAGCGGCAGGCTCATCAGCAGGTAGAGCAGGGCGACCAGGGTGTACACGGTCATGTTCTGGAAGGTGGATGAGGCGATCAGTTGGCCCTGGCGCGTCATCTCGGCCACGGTGATGGTCGACACCAGGGACGAGTCCTTGAGCATCATCACCAGGGTGTTGCCGTAGGGCGGCAGGGCGATGCGAAAGGCCTGGGGCAGGATCACCCGGCGCATCATCAGCACCGAGCGCATCCCCAGGGCTTCGGCGGCTTCACGCTGGCCCTGTTCGACGGCGATGATGCCGGTACGGAAGTTCTCCGCCTGGTACGCCGAGTAGGCGATGCCCATGCCGATCACGCCCGCCTGGAACGCGCTGAGGTGCACGCCCATGTCCGGTAACACGAAGTAGATGTAGAACAGCTGCACGATGATCGGCAGTCCGCGAATCACATTGATCACGGTGCTCGCCGCCCACGACAGCGCGCGGATCGGCGACAGCTTGAGCAACGCCAGCACCAGGCCGATCGCACTGCTGAGCAGGAACGACAGCACGGTAATCTGGATCGTTATCCAGGCGCCTTGAAGCAGGATCGGCAAGAAGTCCTGGGCGTTTTGCAGGAATTCAGCCGGGTTCATGGTTGCACCTGGGCATCAAGTCCCCACTTCTTGAGGATTGCGTCCAGGGTGCCGTCAGCCTTGATGCTGGCGATGGCCTGGTTCAGGCGGGCGAGGGTTTCGCTGTCGCCCTTGCGCACCACCAGGCACACCTCGCCGACGTTCACCGGCTTGTAGTCGGCGGCGAGCTTCACGCCTTTGAACAGCTTCTGGCGGATCTGGTAGGCCACCACCGGCTGGTCACCCACGGCGGCCTTGATGCGGCCCAGGCTCAGGTCGCGGACCATTTCGCCGATGGAGTCGTAGGTGCGGATTTCCTTGAAGATCCCCAGCTTGTTGAGCATGTCGTAGAAGATCGTGCCGGCTTGCACACCCACCACCTGGTCTTTCAGGGAACTGAGGTCGGGATAGGCGGCGTTGTCGTCTTCGCTAATGATCAACCCTTCACCGTACGCATACACCGGCGCGCTGAAGTCCACCACCTGGGCGCGCTCCGGGGTCTTGAGCATGCCGGCGGCGATGAAGTCGAGCTTGCCGGA
Source organism: Pseudomonas sp. SED1 (assembly GCF_034044025.1). Classification (NCBI taxonomy): domain Bacteria; kingdom Pseudomonadati; phylum Pseudomonadota; class Gammaproteobacteria; order Pseudomonadales; family Pseudomonadaceae; genus Pseudomonas; species Pseudomonas sp. SED1. Next base: position 1,286 of record NZ_JAXCIS010000236.1, on the reverse strand, counting down.
GGTGAGCGACGGGATCAGTGCGGCAAAGTTGGTCTGCTCGATTTCGCTGGTGAAACCACCGGCCTTGCCCACGGCATTGGCGACGTCGACCATCACGCCCTGGATGCTGTTGCTCTTGATGTCGAGGAAGGTGAACGGCGAACCGCTGGCCGTTGCACCGACTTTGTACGAGGCCGCACCGGCGGCGTGCACGGTTGCTACGCAAAAGGTGGCGCAAATACCGAAGGCGAGGCGGCGAAACAAGGGCGAAAGACTGTTCATCGGGTTACTCCAGAAGGAAAACGGATCGTCAGTACCGCAAGCGGTTGGAAAGCAAACCGCAAGCTCTATGCCATTTCGATTCAATAAAATCGTTTCTCGGTATAGAAAATCGATAAAATGAACCATTCGTATCGCTATGCGATTTTAAGTGGTCGAATTTCGCAGTTTGGTGTAGAAATATCGCCACGCTTGATCGACCTGACCACGAGTTCGCCATGTCTGAAGAACGCAACAGCTTGCACAACCAATCCCTCGAAAAAGGCCTGTCGGTGCTCAAGGCATTCAGCGCACAGCGCCGCAGCATGAGCCTTGCAGAGGTGGCCGAGGCCGCCGGCATGACCAAAAGCTCGGCCCAGCGCATGGTATTTACCCTGGAGAGCCTGGGTTACCTTCGGAAACACTCGCGCACGCGCCATTACCAACTCACACCGCGGGTGCTGGAGTTGGGCTTCAGTTATCTGGATGCGCATTCGTTGATTGAGGTGGCCAACCCGTTCCTCTCGGAATTGACCCGGCTGACCGGAGAAACCTCGTGCCTGACCGAGCCTGCGGGATACGACATGACCTATATCGCGCGGTTTGTCAGCTCGGGTTTCGTGCCGGTGCACATGCCGATTGGCTCGCGGGTGCCGATGTACTGCACGGCGTCGGGCCGGGCGTATTTGAGTGCGTTGCCGCAGGATGAGGCGTTGGTGTTGATTGAGAACAGCCAGCGGGTGGCGCATACCAGCCAAACGTTGACTGAGGTCGACAGGATCATGGCGTCGTTGCAGCAGGTGCGCGAACAGGGCTATGCGGTGAATGGCCAGGAACTGTTCCTGGGCGACATGACCATCGGCGCGCCGGTGCTGGGGGCGAATGGCCGGCCGGTGGCGGCGGTGCATGTGGTGGCGCCCACCAGTCGGTGGAGCAGGGCGGATGCGGAGAAGCAGTTGGCGCCGGCGTTGTTGCAGTGTTCAAGGGCGTTGAGCAATTCGGCGCGCAACCTTGAATAGCCCCATTCTCAAGAACACAGCAGATCAAAA